>JADFVK010000247.1 GCA_015222495.1 Pseudomonadota bacterium | reverse complement strand
GGTAGTGAAAACCTGGCTATTGTTTGCAAACAACAGGATATTCCCTTGCTGCATATCTCTACAGATTATATTTATGATGGTGAGAAAAAGTCGGCTTATACAGAGTTGGATATTCCAAGACCCACAGGTGTTTATGGTGCTTCCAAGTTAGCTGGTGATGAAAAAATTGTTAAACTCTGGAACAAACATATAATTCTAAGGGTTAGCTGGGTATTTGGTGAACAGGGAAATAATTTTGTTAAAACCATGTTAAGACTGGCAGAGCAACGTGATGAGTTAAGTATCGTTGATGATCAGTTTGGAGCACCCACTTCAGCAAAAGCAATTAGCCAAACTTTATTAACTATTTTAGAATCTAAGCAATTTAATCAAGATGATTGTGCATGGGGTGTTTATAATTTACAAAGTGATCCTGGGGTAAACTGGTTTGAATTTGCCCGGGAAATTTTTAAACAGGCTCATTCCATGGGATTAATAGATAAATCAATAAAACTGAATCCCATCCCTTCCTCAGAATTTCCCACACCGGTTAAGCGTCCAGCTAATTCCAAACTAGATGGAACAAAACTACAAAAAGCCTTTAATATTCCCGTTGCGGATTGGCCATCAGATTTACAGAGCATGTTATCCTCTATGGTTTAAGCTAGTCATAGCCTGACTTACATTAAAAATATTTAATGTTACTTTGAATTTTGTTTGTGCTAGACTCAAGATATCAAGAAAAAACTATTGGACTTATTGTGTTACAAAAACTAAGACAATCATCATACTTATACGGCCGTACTCTTTTGAGTATGTTGCTGTTTGTGTGGTTATCTATGGCCATAAGTCCCTGTGTCATGGCGAATGATTTGAATCTTGACAGCAGCACTGACAAACTAAGTTTGCATGCTAATATGGTAGATTGTAGTTATTGTCCTGCTGAGGATGATAGTTCAGTCAGTATGGATTTATGCAAGCTCACACAGAATCATTTTTATGATTCGATGACATTCAGTGTGGATAATATTGAAGTTGACTCTTATGTCCTTTTTGAAATCCCCATTACTTTAGCAATAATTGTTCCCATAGTTCAATCCTTATCCTATATTGATCATCAAAATAATTTTTATAGTCTTTCCCCTCTTAGCCTCACGGGCATTCTGCGCATTTAAAACTTTTCTAGATTTAATATTTCTCGTATCTGACTATGTTGTCTGATACGTTTCAATTGATATTATTTAATGGAAAATGTTATGAAATGGTCTCTTATTATTATTTTTATGATTGCCTTATTTATTACGGGAATCAATTATAGGCATGAATTGATTGCTTATTATCTAGCGCAGCCTGAAACGGCCATGCAGCATGCAGAAAAACACCTTGATCCCAGCTATGTTTGTCCTATGCATGGCAATATTATAAAAAGTGAACCAGGAAGTTGTCCTATTTGTGGAATGGATTTAGTTGAACAAGTAGCTGAAGCAGAAACCACAAATAGTCAGAGTAGTGAGAAAAAAATTCTCTATTGGGTAGCACCAATGGATGCTAATTATCGACGTGATAAGCCCGGTCAATCACCTATGGGAATGGATTTAGTCCCGGTCTATGCTGAATCTGATGAAGTGGATGTGGATGTTGTAAAAATTAATTCAGCAGTACAACAAAATATCGGGGTTAAAACAACGAAAGTCAGTCGTGGAGATTTATGGCGCAAGATTAAAACAGTAGGCTATGTTGATTATGATGAGGATTTAATATCACATATTCATATACGCACAGAAGGTTGGATAGAAAAATTACAGGTGAGAGCAGTTGGAGATCGAGTTAAAAAAGATCAGCTATTAATGACCATTTATTCCCCGGAGTTGATTCGGGCACAGCAGGATTTTATACGCGTATTAAGTCATGATGGGCAATCCTTAAGTTATGCAGCAGAGCGTAATTTAATTGCATTGGGTATGAGTAAGCGACAGATAAAGGTATTACGTAAAACAAAAAAAGTTACTCAGACGATCAATCTTTATGCCCCGCAAAATGGTGTCATTAAACGTCTGAGTGTTCGTGATGGGATGTATGTAACACCCAGCAATGAATTAATGAGTATTGTTGATCTCTCTTCTGTATGGATTCAAACCAATGTTTTTGAGAGTCAGTCCAGCTGGATAAAGGAAGGTCAGGACATGCAGGCAGTTTTGACGGCATACCCGCAACAACAATGGCAGGGCAAAGTAGATTATATTTATGCGGATTTAGATCCAGTCACACGTAGTTTAAAAGTTCGTCTTCAAGTAGCCAATAAAGATTTTAAATTAAAAAAAGAAATGTATGCTGAGGTATATATCAATGCAGGACAAATAAAAAATGCCTTGATTATTCCTAAACAGGCAGTGATTCGTGATGGTCAGGATGAACGTGTCATTGTGTCATTAGGGCAGGGGAGCTTCAGAGCACAGCTAATAAAAACTGATGCAGAAATAGATGATCAAATTGTTGTTTTATCAGGCTTAAAAGAAGGTGATGAGATTGTAACTTCAGCTCAGTTTTTAATTGATTCAGAAGCAAGCTTAAAAGCTAGTTTTGCACGGATGAAATAGGCAATAAAATGATAGAAAAAATTATAGATTGGTCAATACAAAATAGAGTTTTAGTTTTAATGATTTCTCTGATGCTGAGCATTGGCGGTGTGATCTCAATAAAGACAACACCAATTGATGCTATCCCGGATTTATCTGATGTTCAGGTGATTATTAAAACCTCCTTTCCTGGACAGGCACCGCAGGTAGTAGAGGATCAGGTTACTTATCCTTTGACTACGGCTATGTTAGCTGTGCCGGGTGCAACCACTGTTCGGGGCTATTCTTTCTTTGGTGATTCCTATGTTTATATCATTTTTGAAGATGGTACGGATTTGTATTGGGCTCGTTCCAGAGTATTGGAATATCTTAATCAGGTTTCCAGCAGCCTACCAGCAGAAGCAAAAACACAATTAGGACCTGATGCCAGTGGTGTGGGCTGGGTATATGAATATGCCCTGGTAGATAGGAGTGGGCATACAGATCTGGCTGAGTTACGAAGTATTCAGGACTGGTTTTTAAAGTATGAATTACAGTCCGTTTCTGGTGTTTCTGAAGTGGCTACTATCGGCGGCTTTGTTAAACAATATCAAATTGTGATTAATCCTTATAAGTTACGTGCATATAACCTACCCATGGAAGAGGTGATTAAATCCATTCAATCGGCAAATAGTGAAGTGGGTGGGTCGGTGATTGAGTTAGCTGAGGCTGAATATATGGTACGTAGTAAGGGCTATATTAGCAGCATAAAAGATCTGGAAGAGGTGTTAATTCGTGTCAATAAAACAGGTACCCCAATTTTATTGCGTGATGTGGCTGATATTCGTTTAGGGCCACAAATGCGTCGAGGTATTGCAGAATTAGATGGTGAAGGTGAGGTGGTTGGCGGTATTGTGGTGATGCGTTTTGGTGAGAATGCTCTCAATGTTATTGAAGCGGTTAAAGAAAAGATTGAGGAACTCAGTCAGGGCTTACCCAAAGGTGTGGAACTTGTTGAAACTTATGACCGCTCTATTTTAATAAATAGTGCGGTAGATAATTTAAAATTTAAACTCATTGAAGAGTTTATTGTTGTTGCTTTGGTTTGTCTGGTTTTTCTATTTCATTTTCGTTCAGTATTTGTGGTCATTATTAGTTTGCCCATTGGTATTTTAACTGCCTTTATGGTGATGAATGCCCAGGGGATTACAGCCAACATTATGTCACTGGGAGGAATTGCCATCGCCATTGGTGCTATGGTAGATGCCACGATTGTGATGATGGAAAATGTGCATAAGCATTTTGAAAGAGAAAATAAGTCAGGTGGTGTTACTAATAACAATCGCTGGCAGATCATTGCTAAAGCTTCAAAAGAAGTAGGACCACCCCTATTTTTCTCATTACTAATTATTACCGTTAGCTTTGTTCCGGTATTTGCATTGCAGGCTCAGGAAGGTAAATTGTTTGCACCGTTGGCTTATACAAAAACCTATGCAATGGCAGCCGCAGCAGCTCTATCTATTACCCTGGTTCCGGTATTAATGGGCTACTTTATTCGTGGCAAGATTATTGCTGAAACTAAAAATCCAGTGAACCGTCTTTTGATTGCTACATATAAGCCCTTTATTGAAATGGTGCTTAAATTTCCTAAAGCTATTATTTTAATATCAATTGTTGTGACCTTATCAGCTTTATGGCCGATGTTGGGCTGGGCTCCTTTAAAGCATAAAATAGGTAGTGAGTTTATGCCTGATTTGGATGAAGGTGATTTGATGTATATGCCAACAACCTTTCCCAGTCTATCTATTGGCAAAGCAAAGGAATTATTACAGCAAACTAATAAATTAATTATGACCGTACCGGAAGTCAGACAGGCCTTTGGTAAAATTGGCAGGGCAGAAACAGCTACAGATCCCGCACCATTAACCATGATTGAAACCCTGATTCGTTTAAAGCCAAAAAGTGAATGGCGGGAAGGAATGGACCTGGACCAACTCAAAAAAGAGCTGAATAAAGTGGTCAAGATTCCCAGTCTGAGTAATGCCTGGGTGATGCCGATTAAAACCCGTATTGATATGTTATCAACGGGCATAAAAACGCCTATTGGTATTAAAATTTCTGGTGCAGACCTTAGTGAAATTGAACGTATCGGCAGTCAAATTGAAAGAATTCTAACTAAAGTTCCGGGTACGCTATCTGTATTTGCAGATAAAGCTAATAATGGACGTTATATAACAGTTGATATTAAGCGCCAAAAAGCAGCTCGCCTGGGATTAACGATTAAAGATATTCAAATAGTGGTAGGTAGTGCTATTGGAGGTCTTAATATTAGTGAAAGTGTAGAAGGTCTGGAACGTTATCCTATCAATATACGTTATCCTCAAGTAACACGTGATTCAGTTGCAGCTATAAAACTTTTACCAGTCATTGCTAAAAATGGTGCTCAAATCCCCTTAGGTGATGTTGCTGATATTTATTATGAGTCAGGCCCTCCCATGATAAAAAGTGAGAATGCCCGTCTTAACGGTTGGGTATTTGTGGATATCAGCGATCGGGATATCGGTTCTTATGTTAAAGAGGCGAAAAACTTTTTACAACATAATCTGGACTTACCTGCGGGCTATTCTTTGGTCTGGTCAGGCCAGTTTGAATATTTATTAAGAGCTCAGGAAAGAATGTCTATGGTGGTGCCTTTGGCATTAATGATTATTATTGTGCTGCTGTATCTTAATTTTAAAAACTTTGCTGATGTACTAATGATTTTAGGTGCCTTACCTATGGCATTGGTCGGTGGTGTCTGGTTACTCTATTGGCTGGATTTTAACTTCTCAGTGGCCGTGTGGATTGGCTTTATTGCCCTGGCTGGTGTAGCCGCAGAAACCGGAGTCATTATGTTAGTGTATTTAAAAAATTCATGGAATGAACGACTATTAGTTGCTAAGCAACAATCCAAAAAAGTTACTAGTCAAGATTTAACCGAAGCCATTATTGAAGGTGCATTATTGAGAATTCGTCCTAAAGTCATGACAGTAGCAGCCATTATAGCCGGATTATTACCCATCATGCTGACAACAGGAACAGGCTCAGAGGTGATGCAGCGTATTGCAGCACCCATGGTAGGAGGAATGATCAGTGCTATGATCTTGACCCTTCTAGTCATACCAGCCATCTTCTCCCTTTATCATGGCCATGCTTTAAAAAAACGATAAAAGAAGTGTTACAAATTGAGTATTTTGTCAGCCTATTAATAAACAATAAGTTTTGTAGGTCTATGCTCACTCGTTTTTCAGACTTTGACTCTTTACTATAAGATGTCGCTCCGCTTGCTATGCCCGCTTTTGGGTGCAGACAGTTCAAAGTCTGAAAAACAAGCAATCATAGCCCCTTATATAATTCACGGTGAGAAGTTACAATTTTCTTATTTTTTTCCTGCTCTTGATTTTTCACCTAAGTGAGGAATATGGGACTGGTAGTGATTGGTAAGGTGTTGTTGCAGTTACGGGGGCTTTTTGAGCCATGGATGGCGAGGCTGAGCGTTACATGGACGTACTTGAGCGTCCCCAGTAACTGTAACGACACCTTACCAATTACGAATGATAACACCCCATTTCCGAATGCCTACTCCCACTCTCCAGTAAGATGATGCATTAAATCATCGACTTCTAATTCTGAAATAACCTTATCACGTACTGAATTACCAGAGTCATGTGTTGATTCTTTATTACCTGTCACTAAGGGATGCCATTTTGGTAAAGGCTTACCTTCAGCCAATAAACGATAACTGCAGCTTGATGGCATAAAATAGACCTGATCCAGGTTTTGACTGGTTAAGGTGATACAATCGGGGACAAGGACACTTCTATTTATATAGTCATTACATTGGCAGGTTTCCTGATCCAGATATTGGCAGACTACATTGGTACCATAGAGCTCTCCGGTGTCTTCATCTTCCAGTTTATGTAAACAGCATTTTGCACAGCCATCACAAAGCTGTTCCCATTCTGATTGTGACATTTCAGATAATTTTTTGTATTCCCAATAGTTTTTTGGCATGATAATAAGTGTTAAGTGTTAAGTGTTAAGTGTTAAGTGTTAAGTGTTAAGTGTTAAGTGAGAGTATATTAATGTTACTTAAAAAATTATTTCGTCTGACAGCTATTATTGTGCATGTTCTTTGGGGCGTGGTGCAAGTTTTTTATTATATTGATGCTAAAAAAGGCATTGCTGAAAAAGAGAAAAAGTTGATTAAGCATTGGTTTGAGGTCTTTTTACAAAAACTTCGGATTGAAAAAATAGTTCATGGAGAGTTTTCATCAATCAATCACCTGATGGTTTCAAATCATGTCTCATGGATGGATATCATTGTTTTAAACTCTATTTATGAAACCCATTTTATTGCAAAAAGTGAGATAAGAAAGTGGCCTATAGTCGGCTGGCTCAGTGCTAATACGGGTACGCTCTTTGTTAAGCAGGGCAGTATGACTGCAGCTCGACGCCTTAATGAAACCATTGCTCAATTATTAAGTACAGGACAGTGTATTACTCTTTTTCCTGAAGGAGGAACTAGTGATGGAAAACAAATAGAAAAATTTTATCCAGGACTTTTTCAGTCAGCTTTAAATGCACAAATTATGGTAGCTGAAGCTGAAATTGTGATTCAGCCAGTGGTTATAAGTTATCAGCATAATAATCAATATTCACAGGATATCCCTTATATTGATGATATCAGCTTATGGTCGAATTTCTGGACGATACTAGGTCTTGATAAAATTACCGTGGATGTTTATTTTACGCCTAAAATTCCTGTTGCCAATAAAACACGAAAAGAACTATCCCATCAAGCACTGCAGCAAATGCAATACGTCTTATTTGACAAGCCTTAAGACTAAATAAATCATTTAAATCATTCACCTGTGAGTATATTAATCAATCAATTTAGGATAATATACCCTTGTTTTTTAAGTTTATTCCTTTATTTGCTGTAAATAGTAATGATTATCAATTGCAGTAATATTTCTTGATTGATATAATGTATCGTGGTAGTAGTATAAATTTAGTAATAAGGTCTATAAATGAATCTTGGGCAGTTAAAAAAAGGTGAATCAGCGATTGTTATTGCCATAGAGAGCAATAAAGAATTAAAAAACCGCTTAGGTTCGCTTGGTTTATCAAAGGGAGTTACTATCCTTGTTAAGGAATATTCCCTAGCCAGAAAAACAATGGATATTGTCATTAACCGAACTCAATTAGCCCTTCGTATGAGTGAAGCTAAACAAATTCAAATTAAAGCTAAAGCTAAAACTGAAACTGAAACTGAAACTGAAACCACACAGGCCGATATTAAACAGATTGATGTTGAGAGTATAACAATTGCTTTGGTTGGTCAGCCTAATGTTGGTAAAAGTATGCTTATCAATGCTATTGGAGGTGCCAAACTTAAAGTAGGCAATTTTAGTGGTGTCACTGTGAGTAAAAAAACAGTTCACTTTGATTATAAGGGCTATCAATTTCAGATTATTGATTTACCAGGTTGTTATTCTCTTAATGATTATACCCGAGAAGAAAAAATCACTAAGAATTACCTTGATCACGAAGAGTATGATGTAATTTTAAATGTTGTTGATTCATCTAATATCGATAGAAATTTATTGCTTAGTACTGAGTTATTAACCATAAATAAAAAAATGGTTATGGCTCTGAATATGACTGACGAAGCTGACAAATCCGGTGTTGCAATAGATCAGCAGCAACTTTCAAAAATACTTGGTATTGCTTGTGTTAAAACATCAGCCACACAAAAAAGTGGTATTGGTGATCTAATGGATGCCATTATAGAAACACTCATAGATGCCGAGCATGATTCCAGGTTACTGTTTTCTGATCCAATCGAAGAAGAAATTGCACATATCAGCCGATTTTTACAAGACAAACATTATAAACCCCGTTGTGGCTTTCGTGAACTTTCTATCCGTTTATTAAAAGAAGATAAAGAGGTCTTTAAACAATTTCATGATGAGCCAATATGGATAGAGTTACAGCCGGTATTACAAAAAGCGTATGAGCATCTTTATCTGCATTATGAAACTAAGGATCTGGATGATATTTTTAATGATGAAAAGTTAGCACAAACCAGAGGTTTAGTACAGGAGACGGTGACCTATGCCTCTTCAGATAAGGAAACTTTATCTGATAAAATTGATAATATTTTAATGCATAAAGTGATTGGCTTACCGATATTTTTATTTTTAATGTGGGGCTTATTTCAAATGACTTTTGAAGTTGGCAGTATCCCCATGGACTGGATTGACAGTTTTTTTGCTAGTTTAATTGATGGTACAAAAGCAACTTTGGGGAATAATGAATTATCATCGGTTATTGCTGATGGTGCTATTGCCGGTGTGGGTGCAGTTGTACTCTTTTTACCCAATATTATTATCTTGTTTTTTGGTATTGCATTATTGGAAAGCACTGGTTATATGAGTAGGGTTTCTTATTTGCTGGATGGATTTTTTCATCAATTTGGTTTACATGGGAAATCATTTATTCCACTGGTTACTGGTTTTGGTTGTTCCGTGCCGGCTTATATGGCAGCAAGAACTCTAAAAAATGATCGGGATAGATTATTAACTTTGTTTATTATTGGTTTTATGAGTTGTGGTGCACGTTTACCTATTTATGTATTATTTGTGGGTGCTTTTTTTGCACCGGAATCAGCAGGCAGTATTTTATTTTTAATTTATATTTCGGGTGCTTTGTTAGGTATTATTGCTGCTAAATTTTTAAAGATGACTGTATTTAAAGGTGAGGATGAGCCTTTTGTTATGGAAATTCCAAAATACCGTCTGCCTTCAGTGAAATTAATCTGGCATACTGTTTCAAATCAATCAATGATGTATTTGAAGAAAGCTGGAACATTTATTTTACTGGCTTCTGTTCTTATCTGGTTTGCTAGTAATTATCCAAAATATCCTGATATTGCTCATCAATATGAAAGTCAGATTGAAGCAGCTGCACAACAACAGCAAGAAGAAAAAGTATCACAGCTTAGCAACGAATTGGCTTTATATAACTTAGAGCATAGTTATCTGGGACTTGTTGGAAAGGCTTCACTACCATTTTTTGCACCATTAGGTTTTGATTGGAAAATGGCTGTTGCTTTAGAGGCAGGACTGGCGGCAAAAGAAGTGGTGGTAGCGACTTTGGGAATTCTATATGGAATGGGAGATGCGGAAGATGAAAACAGTGAAGGTTTAATTTATCAAATCAGGAAAAATATCCCTTTTGCATCGGCAATTGCTTTTATTATTTTTGTAATGATATATTTACCTTGTTTAGCTGCATCAATAGTGTTTACTAAAGAAGCAGGAGGCTGGAAATATCTAGCTTATTTATTTGTATTTACCACAACCACCGCATGGGTAGCCTCCTTTATTGGTTATCATATAACGCTGATGTTAACAGTATAGCTGACCTTAAAAAAACTCAACCAGAGATGTGCCATTAGTTAAGAGAGACAATAATGAAAATAATCATTTTAGACTTATTAGACAATTTCTGGATGTTGCTTACTTCGATCGCGATTTATATTCTATTAGGTGTTTTATTAGCCGGTGTTTTTAAATACTTTTTACCTGACTCCTTTATTAGACGACATATGGGTGGAGAAGGTTTTATCGCCAATATCAAAGCAGCTATTATTGGAATTCCCTTACCCTTATGTTCCTGTAGTATCATTCCGTTTATTAGTGCACTGAAAAAAAGTGGTGCATCAAAAAGTGCTATACAAACATTTTTAATTTCAACGCCAATTACTGGAGTAGATTCTATGTTAGCTACTTATGGCGTCATGGGGTGGTTGTTTACTGCATATAGAACACTTGCATCAGTAGTTATTTCATTGTTTGCAGGATTCCTGTCTTTAATTTTTATTAAGGAGGAGTCCACGGCAAATAAAAATCTAAAAATAAATCAATATAATGTTGTCTCTACTGATTTGTCAGGCATAAACAAAATGGCTATTAACTCCTCCTGTTGTCCATTACAGTCTGTGGAAAAAACAGTATCTTCATGTTGTGCTGCACCGATAAATAAAAATTCATCATGGATGGATGTATACAAAGGCATTGTGACTTATGCTTTTGATGATATCTTTAAGGATATAGCCAAGTCTTTATTAATTGGTATTGTGCTGGGTGCTGTGATTATGACATTTATGCCTGAAAATTTGAGTAGTTATTTGTCAAATAGTCTGGTTTTAAATTATGTGCTGATATTATTAATTGCCATGCCCTTATATGTTTGTGCAACCTCATCAGTTCCTATGGGATTGGCTTTACTGGCAGGAGGCTTTACTCCGGGAGCAGTATTTATTTTTCTCACAGCTGGACCGGCGACCAATGTCATTACCATGAGTGTGATTACAAAAACCTTAGGTAAAACATCTTTAGCTGTTTATTTATTTTCTATTTTAGCAGGAAGTTTAATATTTGCTTTTATTCTCGACTATTATTTTAGTGATATATTGATAGATATTATGGCCATTGCACATGATCATGAAAATATTGGTTTTATTGAACAGATTTCCGCAGTTATCTTATTGTATTTATCCTTTAAATATATCTTCAAGAAAAATGCCACAATCTTCTCCAGCTCTTGTGGCGGATGTGCGGATAGTTGTGGTTAAAAATTTAAGGTTATACGCTATATGAAAAAACTTACATGGCTAATATCATTATTTAGTCTATTAATTTGTTTTTCAAAAATCAGTTTTTCCCAAGAAGAAATTATAGTAACAGTTTCCTCGGATGTGGATGTTGCTGTAGAACAATTTCCAGCGTCAGGTCAATATGTTTTGCTATGGTTAGCTCCAGAATATGGCTTTCGTATAACTCATCGTCACCTGGCTCAAAAACTGTCTGAACAAGGCATTGAAGTTTGGCAAGCTAATATAACAGAAGCACTTTTTTTACCACAATCACTGACCTCTCTGAAACAGTTAAATGGTGAATATATTGCTGATTTAATGACCTATGCCTATAAAACCACAGGTAAAAAAATTGTTGTTGCAGGTGATTCTTATGCTGCAATCAGTGCATTACGTGGGGCTCATCAATGGCAAGAACGTAAACATGCTGAAAAATATTTTGTTGGTGCAGTGCTTTTTTCGCCCTTTGTTTATGCAGCCATTCCGCCTCTGGGTCTCCCTCCTGAATTTATGCCTATTATTTCTGCCACTAATGTTCCTATTATGATTTATCAGGCACAAAAAAGCGGTAATATTAGACAGTTTGAAGGACTACTTGAAAAGTTACAGCAACATGATAATCCGGTATACACAAAATATATGCCTGATGTGATGGGCTTGTTCTATAGTGAAAACCCAGATAAAGCTATTGCAAAAAATATAAAGTATTTACCTAAAAATATAAAACAAATGATTAAAGTATTGGATAAACATACTATTCCCGAAACTGTTGTTCCTCTTGAAAAAATAGATTTAGATAAAAGTGGTATTGATAGTTATCTGAAAGAATTTAAAGGAAAAAATCAGCCTATTACAATAAATTTAAAAGATGCAAATGGTCAAGGTTTTTACAAGAAAGATTTTAAAGGGCAAGTTACTGTGGTTAATTTTTGGGCAACCTGGTGTCCTCCCTGTGTTGAAGAAATCCCATCTTTAAATCGTTTAAAAAAGAAAATGTCAGGTCAGAAATTTGAACTGATTTCAATTAATTATGCCGAAGATAGTGCAAAGATTCTGGAGTTTATGAAAGAAGTGAATGTTGAATTTCCAGTGTTGTTGGATCAGAATGGCGAATTTGCAAAACAGTGGAATGTGATCACCTATCCATCAACTTTTGTTATTGCTCCTGATGGAAAAATTAAATATGGTGTTAATGCTGCTATAGAATGGGATGATCCGGAGTTTATAAAAATAATAAAATCCTTACTCTAAAACTCAGTATCTGTGTTCGATAATAGAGCACATGCACTATAAAGATACATTTTCAGAAAAATATTATAAATTTATAATGGGTTTGATTATAAAAAATATAATGTTATCAATATAATACACTCCCATTTCTACTTTGGCTTGATTATTGCTGAGTACATAATTAATTAAAAATTTAAATTGTGTTAATCAGAATGTTTATGAGGAATATATCATGTCTTATTTAGAGCCGTCAGAGTTTGTCACAAAAATGGTTGATTCGGGAGAATCAAAAGTTTATATGTCTACCAAGGATACACTTATTCGTGCCTTTATGGCTGGGGCAATTTTAGGTCTTGCTGCTATCTTTGCTATTACTGTTGCAGTAAAAACAGGTTCTCCTCTTGCTGGTGCTGTGTTATTCCCGGTCGGTTTTATTATGTTATATCTAATGAAATTTGACTTACTTACAGGTGTTTTTACACTGGTTCCTCTGGCACTTCTTGATAAAAGACCTGGGGTCACTATTGGTCAGGTTTTGCGCAACTGGGGCTTAGTCTTTTTGGGGAATTTTGCTGGTGCTTTGTCTGTTGCCTTTATGATGTCCTTTATCTTAACCTATGGATATAATACTGATGGTGGTGTGCTTGCAGCTAAGGTCGGAAGTATCGGTGAAGCTAGAACTCTCGGTTATAAAGAACATGGTCTTGATGGCTGGATAACAATTTTTATACGCGGTATGTTGTGTAACTGGATGGTTTCTATGGGGGTTGTTGGTGCTTTAATTTCAACTTCAGCCAGCGGTAAAATGATGGCAATGTGGATGCCGGTTATGCTGTTCTTCTTTATGGGATTTGAGCACTCAATTGTTAATATGTTTTTATTCCCATTTTCAATGATTATGGGTGGTGAATTTACTGTCGGAGACTACCTGCTTTGGAATGAGTTACCAACAGCCTTAGGAAACCTTGTTGGTGGCTTTGTATTTGTTGCACTACCTTTATATTATACTCATGTAAAAACAAGTCCATCACGTAATTTGTAATCAGCATTAATTTATCAATAGCTATTGTCCCGGCTCTGCTAGGGCTGGGATTTTTATACTATGTATAAGCAATTAAAAATCACTTCAGGACAACAATCCGATAAGGGCCGTAAGGAAATCAATCAGGATTTTTACGGCATTTTCGTTCCCACAGAACCATTACTGAGTTCAAAAGGTATTGCCATTGCATTAGCTGATGGAATCAGCAGTAGTGATGTCAGTCAAATTGCCAGTAATGCTGCTGTAAGCGGCTTTTTAGAGGACTACTTTTGTACGTCTGAATCCTGGTCGGTAAAAACATCAGTACAGCGGGTTTTATTATCAACTAATTCATGGCTACATGCTCAAACCAGGCAAAGCCAATATCGTTTTGAAAGTAAAGATCGTGGCTATGTCTGCACCTTCAGTGCGATAGTTATTAAATCAAATACAGCACATATTTTTCATGTTGGCGACTCTCGTATTTATCGACTGTTTGATAATAAGCTTGAACAGTTAACAGAAGATCATAGACTATGGGTTTCACAGGATAAAAGCTATTTAAGTCGTGCCTTAGGCATGAATGAACACATTGAAATTGATTACCAGTCACTGGCAGTTGAAGTGGGTGATGTTTTTATTCTGGCAACGGATGGTATTTATGAATATGCTGATGAAAAGTTTATCACGACAGCGATAAAGCAATATGAAAATGATTTAGACAAAGCTGCTAAGATTATTCTTGATGAGGCCTACCAACAGGGGAGTACAGATAATCTCAGTATTCAAATTGTTCAAATTGATCAACTACCGGTGCAAGATGCCAGTGAGCTATACCAACAACTCACTCAACAGCCATTTCCTCCAAACTTAGAAGCACGGATGCTATTTGATGGCTACCAAATCATCAGAGAAGTGTATGCCAGCAGTCGAAGTCATGTCTATCTGGCTATGGATGTTGAAAGTGAAACCCAAGTCATCATTAAAACGCCTTCAGTTGATCTGAGAGATAATGTTGATTATCTGGAACGATTTTTAATGGAGGAATGGATAGCACGACGTATCAACAATGCCCATGTTTTAAAACCCTGCACTCAAACAAGAAAACGACATTATTTATACGTTGTGACAGAGTTTATTGAAGGTCAGACATTGGCCCAATGGATGCTGGATAATCCAAAACCCGATGTTGAAACAGTGCGTGGTATTATTGAACAAATAGCGAATGGGCTACAAGCCTTTCATCGTCAGGAAATGCTGCACCAGGATCTCCGGCCTAACAATGTCATGATTGATCAAACCGGAACAGCAAAGATTATTGACTTTGGCTCGACACGAGTAGCCGGACTTATGGATATAGCCAGTCCTTTGGAACGACATGATATCCTTGGCACCGCACAGTATACTGCACCCGAGTATTTTCTGGGGGAACAAGGAACTATGCGTTCAGATATGTTCTCTTTAGGCGTAATGGCCTATCAAATGCTTTCAGGTCGATTACCCTATGGTGTAGATGTGGTCAAAGCACGTAGTAAAGCGGCACAAAATAAATTGAACTATACTTCAGTACTGAATATTGAACACAAAATACCTGCCTGGATTGATGAGGCTATAAAAAAGTCTGTCCATATTGAACCATACAAACGATATAGTGAAATTTCAGAATTTATGTATGATTTGCGTCATCCGAATAAAGCCTTTTTGAAAAAGACACGACCACCCTTGATGGAACAAAATCCAATCTTGTTCTGGAAAAGT
>JADFVK010000246.1 GCA_015222495.1 Pseudomonadota bacterium | reverse complement strand
GGCACTTGTATAATATTTTTCAAAGGCAAGTTCATAATCACCACGTTGTGAAGCCAGTTCTGCCAGTAACAAATCATAAAGTAGTTCTTTTGATAAATTTTGATTGGGTGCAGAGGATGATTTTTTCTGAACTACCTGGTTTTTAGTATGCACATTTTGCAACTGAGCTTGTTGCTCACTACTATCAACTAGACTGGATGACATTTGTTTATTCATAGTCTTACAGGCAACAAGAATATTCCCCATGAAGAGAACACTCACTAGTAAGAAGACTAACTTTAAAAATTGTTTAAAACTCATTATTCCACCAACAGCACTTTATATTAGACATACAGTATATTTGATTTTTCTACAGAACACGAATATTTACACCATCCAGGACTCAGCATTTAAATTTTAAAAATTAACCCCATATTATCTAACATTAATTCATTCTTAGAGACAAACATGGCCAATACAGATTATTACAAAAGACTTGGAGTTAAACGAGATGCCAACGATGCAGATATAAAAAAACAGTATCGACGTCTGGCACGGAAATATCACCCTGATGTGAGTAAAATTAATAATGCTGAAGCACGTTTTAAGGAAGTGAATGAAGCCTATGATGTATTAAAAGATAAAGAAAAACGTGCCAACTATGATCGTTTTGGTACAGCAAATGGAAGTCCATTTGGTGGTGGCGGTGGCTTTACTCCCCCACCCAATGGCGGTAATAGTAACTTTGGTGGTTTCGGACAGGGCAACTTTAGTGATATTTTTGATAATATGTTTAAAAATGCTCGTGGTGGACAGTTTAATGAAGGTCAATTTTCTCAAGCAGGTGCACAGCAATCATACCAGCAAAACGGCCCTGCAAAGGGAGAGAATCAAAGCGTTAAAATTTCAGTCTCATTGGAAGATGCCTATCATGGTGCCAATCGCACCATCAACATTCGCATTCCAGGTGAGTCCGCCAATAAAAGACTAAAGATTAAAATTCCAAAAGGGATCAAAGAAGGTCAAAAGATCCGTCTCAGTGGTCAGGGCAGTAGTGGTACGCATGCAAAAGGTGATCTACTATTAGAAGTTGGCTTTGCCAAGCATAAGCACTTCACTATTGACGGAAAAAATATCAGCCTGGTACTGCCTATTACCCCATGGGAAGCAGCTCTGGGTACATCTTTATCCATCCCTACCTTAGGAGGCATAGTTGAAATGAAACTGCCTGAAAATACCAAGGGAGGCAAAAAGTTGCGTTTAAAAGGTCGTGGTTTACCCGGTAAGGGTGCCGGAGATCAGTATGTCATTTTACAAATAATGACGCCTGAGGCTAACACTGATGAACTTAAAGATCTTTATAAAGAAATGCAGAAAATAAGTCAATTTAATCCACGAGAAGATTATTAGGAGAGATTTATATGAAAAATACGACGTTTTATAGAGCCAGCCTATTATTGATCAGCTTATTTTTATTCCATAATAGTCATGCATTATCATTTTTTAATAGTCAAAATAATGAATTGCCTACTCTTGCTCCTATGTTAGAAAAAGTAACACCTGCTGTAGTCAACATTTCAACCAAGGGAAAGTATCAGGGGAAAAGTCAATTACCGGAATTTTTTAATGATCCTCTTTTCCAACGTTTTTTTCAATTCCAACTACCCGAACAAAATCAGCAGAAATCCAAACAACTCCATGCTCTGGGTTCCGGAGTTATTGTTAATGCACAAAAAGGTTATATCCTAACCAATAATCATGTGATCGATGATGCCAGTGAAATATTAGTGACCTTGAAAGATGGTCGTAAATTAGTGGCTGAACTCATTGGAACTGATCCTCAAACTGATATCGCAGTGCTTAAAATTAATGCTAGTGACTTATCAGCACTTACTTTAGCTGATTCTGATAAATTACGGGTGGGTGACTTTGCCCTGGCCATTGGCCATCCTTTTGGTCTGGGTCAAACAGTTACTTCCGGTATTGTCAGTGGTTTAGGGCGTAGTGGGCTAGGTATAGAGAACTATGAGAATTTTATTCAAACGGATGCCTCAATTAACCCCGGCAATTCCGGCGGCGCTCTGGTTAATCTGCATGGAGAACTAATCGGTATTAACACCGCTATGTTTTCACAAAGTGGTGGTAATATCGGTATCGGCTTTGCCATTCCTATCAATATGGCTAAAGCCGTCATGAGTCAACTTATCCAGCATGGCTCAATTCAACGAGGAATGCTAGGTGTACAAATTCAGGATTTAACACCTGAGTTAGCGGCAGCTATTGAAACCGATACCACATATGGAGCAATTGTATCTCAGGTTATTGCCAATTCTGCAGCCAGCAAGGCTGGCATTAAAGCCGGCGATATTATTATAGCAGTCAATGCGAAAACGATTAGAAATTCCAGTAGTTTACGTAATACGATTGGCTTAAAACGTCCTGGAGACAGTGTCAAATTGAATATTATCCGTGGAGATGAAACACTGACAATTACAGCTATTATTAGTGGCCCACAGAGTATTTCGTCTATAGAAACAAATAATGCAAACAGTAGCGTCTTTGAAGGACAAAAATTACATTCATCACTAAAGGGTTCGAATCTTGGACAAAGCAGTAATGGTCAGGGTATTCAGGTATTGGAAGTAAAGCCTCAATCTTCGGCGTGGCGTTCAGGACTACGTGCCGATGATATCATTGTCGCTATTAATCGGCAGCCGATTAATTCTCTCAGTGATTTAAAAAACTTATCTAAAAAACTCAGGCAAAAGAAATCAGTACAAACACTTGCCTTAAATATCCATAGAGGGGGCTCAGCTTTATTTCTAGTTATCAGATAATCAAAACTGATAATCCAGAAAGATACCGATAAAGATAACCATACCTAGCCAGTTATTATTCAAAAAGGCTTCAAAGCAGGCCTTTTTTTCTCGATGTCGAATCAGATATTGCTGATAAATAGAAAATATTGACGCAAATATAATTCCCAGATAAAAATAAACACCTGCCTGTAATAAGTAAGCAATCCAGATCATTCCAGCTAAAAATAAAATTTGTAATACAGCCAATATTATTTTGTCCTTATCTGCAAAAATTATAGCTGTAGATTTAACCCCAATCTTAAGATCTTCCTCCCTATCGGCCATAGCATACATCGTGTCATAAGCAACAATCCATAAAATAGTTGTCGCATATAATAACCAGGCAATATTCGGTATATAATTTAATTG
>JADFVK010000044.1 GCA_015222495.1 Pseudomonadota bacterium | reverse complement strand
TTAACAAAAGTCTTATGGTTGCTTGTTTTTAGTACTTAGAACTGTCTGAGCGTAGCGAGTTTTCTAAGTTCTAAAAATAAGTAAGCATAAGGCTTAACTGTTATTTGTTAGTCAATACGCTAAATAGTTACTAGTCTTTAGACTTCTTTTTCTTCTATCCTATACGCATCCATATCGATATGTTCATATTTCTGTCCATGTAAAGTCACATAGCCCTTGTAACGACTATTACCATCACTACTGAATTCAAATTCATAAACACGGGAAATTTGCATATAACCATGAGGATGCCTGACCAGACGAAATTTAATCACATCAAGCGTGTCATCTAAAAATTGTAATTCTAAACGCCCACACGCAGCTTTGGCTTTTTTATATGCAATCTCATACGCACTAATAGAATTCCACCAATACCAGATAAGGCCAACAATCAGAAAAAAAACAATATAATTCAACATAATTTTATTTAAATGCCCATTAGAAAAGTAAAATTATACTTGCATAAAAACTTAACACAAGTTATTCTATGCCCCAGTATAGCATTTTGTAATCAATTATTTACGATTGTTTGTTTATCATATACAACAAGTAATCTAAAAAGAATTTTAAAATAAAAAATGGAAATTATTATGTCAATTAAAAAACTATTTACCGTATCAGCTATTGGCTTAGCTATGGGAATTATGTCTGCAACTGCCACTGCTGAAGGTGATGGTTTTGTAGAAGATTATGTTACAAACTCTTCTGGTGAAGTTTGGAAAAACAGCTATGGTGAGTGCTGGCGCGATCGTTTTGCTGCTACTGATGAAAAGAAAACAGAATGTGGTTATGAAGGTATCAGAGCCGTTATGGTTGGTAATGACGTGAAAGCAGTTGTTATTGGTGAGCCAAAGAAATGTCCTGACATTCTTGTACTAAAAGACCTGCATTTTGAATTTGATAGCACAGCAATTGCTGATGTTGATAAAGACAAATTATCAAGTGCAAAAGCTTTCATTAATGCTGCCGTTCCAGAAGGCTGTCATAAAACTGAAACTATCCATGTAACTGGTCATACAGATAGCACTGGTCCAGAAGCTTACAATGACAAGCTTTCTATGCGTCGTGCCGAAGCAGTAACTAGCTACTTAAGCTCTATTGGCGTTCAAGCTAATATGCAAGCAATGGGTAAAGGCGAATTAGAGCCAGTAGCAGACAATGCAACTAAGCAAGGTCGTGCTGATAACCGTCGTGTTGTAATTGATGTCAATACTGCAAACTAAGAAATAAAAATTTGTAGTTTCTGATTTAATTAGAAACATAAAGCTGTAATAGTATGACTATTACAGCTTTTTTTATGCCTATTGATAATATATGATTACAATTATCCCCTCCGAAGAAAAATTAATCAAAAAAACACAACAGCTTGCTATTCATTGGGGCTTTAATTATTCTGCAATTATCCCGGAAAATTCCACTTCCCTTTTTTATCTTCAGTTAAGCCCACAACATCTAGAACTCATTCAAACAGGTAAGAATTCACCTGGTTCCATCTTTGTTGATTTCACTGCAGGACAAGTGGCTCATAGAAGACTATTTGGTGGCGGTAAAAGCCAGACCATGGCCAAAGCTATAGGCCTTAATAAAATATCTAAGCCACTTATTTTAGACGCCACTGCTGGTATGGGAAAAGATGCTTTTGTCTTTGCCAGTCTGGGAGCAAGAGTCATTATGATGGAACGCTCACCTATTTCAGCAGCTTTATTAAGCGATGGCCTGCAACGTGCTGCTCTTGATGATGATATTACAGATATTATGCAAAATATAAGCTTTATCTTTGGCGATGCCCGGCAACTTAATACAACAATTCAATTAAAAGAAATACCCGATGTCATCTACCTGGATCCCATGTTCCCACATAGGAGTAAATCAGCTGCCATAAAAAAAGAAATGCTGGCTTTTCAACAATTAATCGGTGAAGACCTGGATAGTGATGAATTATTGGATGTCTGTAGAAAAATTGCAAAGCAGAGAGTCGTCGTAAAACGCCCCATTAAAGCCGACTTTCTTAATCACACAAAACCCAGCTATTCCATGAAAATGAAAAAACACCGCTTCGACGTATACGGATGTACAAGTGTTGTGTGAGGCAGGACGCCGGGAACAACCGATGTATACGGATGTACGAGTGTCATGTGAGGCAGGACGCCGGGAATGACCGACGTATATGTGAGAGGTGGGAGGGATTTTTCCTTTAGCTCTGGCTTAACACCTAATACCTAACACCTAACACCTTCTCTTAAGCCTGCATTCTCAAACTTATATTAAATAAAGAAAAAATACCAAAGGAAATAATAATTCCACCCGCCAAATACCTTACCCAATTTTTACGGATAAAGCTTGTTAGTCCGGCAGCAAAGAAACCCATCGCCAATAACATAGGCAAAGTGCCCAGACCAAAGCTGAGCATTAATAAACCACCTTCAATGGCACTGCCTGTGGATATAGACCAGAATAAAATTGAGTACACCAG
>JADFVK010000245.1 GCA_015222495.1 Pseudomonadota bacterium | reverse complement strand
TTCTCGTTCACGCATCTTATCTTGCTTATCAAGTTGTGCTGATTCATAACGAGCCTGCATCTTTGCTTCATACTTTTTAGTGTGTTCAGCATTATAAGCATTGACTTCCGCCATACGTTGAACCCCTGCACGCTTAACACTGTCAGAAGTCTTATGTAATTTATCTTCCTTGACTACAGCTTTGCTGCGCTGTTTTGTACCAGAAAATTCCATAACACCATCTGCATTTTTGTACATATAAATATTATTTGCATACACATCACTTTACTCACACGTCATCATTGAACTGTGGATATGGACGTAGTATTTAGCTCATCTCATAGGTTTGCATGATCTGTTAGTTCTAGTTCTAGTTCTAGTTCTAGTACTAGAAACAGTGATATGCATAGAGATTACACACCTAACTCACCCTGTAAAGTATGTATAAAATTAACGGGTTTCGTCCCAAATCTGTTACTTGAGTCCATTTGTGAAAATTTTCAATATAGTAAAAAGCAGCCATATCCAAATCGATAAAATAGAGAATTTTCATGACTTTTTACAGATATATTGAAAATTAAGTTCGGGCAGCTCTTCAGTATAAGCTGTTATTCATATTAGATAATAAAAACCTATTATTGAATATCTTTCAGAAATTGTATCTGCTGTAATAAATCTGTAAATTTAAATGGTTTTAATACCACCGAATTCATACCAACTTCTAGGCACAATTCATAACTTTCTTTTAATGCATCCGCTGTTACCCCAATGATTGGTACACGAGATAGTTGTGGTAATGAGGATGCACGAAAGAGACGTGTGGTATCCCAACCATTTAAATCAGGCATATGTAGATCCATCAAAACCAGATCAAATACTTCCTGCTCTGCTATTTCCAAAGCTTTTTTTCCACTTTCAGCCAAAGTTACCTGAACACCTTCTGTTTCAAATAAATTTTTAGTGAAGTAACGATTAATTTCATCATCATCTACAAGTAGAATATGCAGTCCATGATAATTTGCACTAATATTTATTTTCTCTATTGGTACATCAGTTTTTGTTGCTCTTTTCATCGGAATTTGACAAATAAAGTGACTACCTTCACCTAGAGTACTTTGAACTCTAATATTGCCTCCCATCATATCAACCAGGTGTTTGCATATACTTAACCCTAAACCAGTACCACCATATCGGCGTGTCATATTATTATCTAACTGTGTAAAGTTAGTAAATATTTTTTGCTGATCATCTTCTGATATGCCAATACCAGTATCAATCACAGATAGCTGTAATAGAATTTCTACTTCTGCATCTTCAATAATATCTACATTGATACTAATTGTTCCAGATTCAGTAAATTTAACGGCATTATTTACAAGATTTAGCAGGATTTGTGATAGATGATTTGAGTCACCAAAAAGAAAATCAGGTACAGATTGATCAATATAAGATGTTATTTGCAAACCTTTTTCTACTGCCTGATTTTTACATGCTACTAGACATTCATTAACGATTTTCCTTGGCTTGTAATTATCATATTTGAGATTAAGTTTTCCTGCCTCAATTTTTGATAAATCAAGGATATTATTGATCAGCCGCTGGAGTAATTGAGCTGAAAAACTCAGTTTTTCAACCATTTCTTTTTGTACAGGTTTAAAATCCTGAAGAGATAATAATTGGCTAATACCAATTACACCATGCAGTGGCGTTCTAATTTCATGGCTCATATTGGCCAAAAATAGACTTTTGGATTTATTGGCAGATTCTGCACGCTCACTGGCTTTTTCCAGTTGTGAGGTGCGCTCTTCAACCTGTTGTTCAAGATGATCCTGATGTTCCTTAAGCTGCCTTTCAGAGCTGCGCCGTTGAATGACACGCCAAATTTCATTAGAGATAAGTTTTAACGTTTCAACATCAAAGTCAGTGTAGTCATTAACTTTATTGCCAACACCAATCAATAACACAATTTTACCTTCATCATATACTGGCAAGCTGATAAGACGTTTTAGTTCAGTATGCCCATCTGGCAAACTATGATTATGATTTTCATAATCGTTTATAACCACCGTCTTTTGGAGACGTAAAGCATCTGCCCATACACCAATCTCATTAATAGGATAATGTTTGTCATAGTTTGCGTCATAGTAATGATCCAGCGTCCGTTTCGACCAGGTAATCAGTTCAATCGTATGAGCATCATTAACGCAATGAAGAAAACTGATTTTACTTTCAGTTAAGTCCTCAGCCAGCTCCAGACCAAACTGAACAAAGGTTTCCTCATCCAGGTTTTCAGCTGCCAGAGGAAGCTTCAGTAATGCTTCAGCACGTCGTGTCTGAAGTGATAATAGTATTTCATGTTGCTTGCGTTCAGTGATATTCCTGTCAATACCTCTATATCCCAATAGCTTTCCTGAGTCATCAAAAAAAGGGACACCATTTGTCTCCAGCACCACCTTTTTTCCATCCCTGGTTAAAACGATATTTTCAAGATAGTTAAAAGGCAGAGCCGACTGGATTATTCCAGAAAATATCTTAGCTATTCTTTCTGCCTCATCAGCTGGCATTATATCTATTGGGCTTCTGCCAATAATCTCTTCCGGCGTATAACCTAATAACTGCTCAACACTTGGACTTGAATAGGTATATACTCCCTTAGTATCTACTTCCCATATCCAGTCACTGGTACTTTCTGTCAATGCTCTAAAGCGTTCTCTGCTCTCACTTAATGATTTATCTCGGACACGGATAGTTTCGAGCATTTTGTTGAAACTATCGACTAATTTACCAACTTCATCCTCGGTATCTTTTTCTGCATAGAGATCATAATTCTTTGTTTCAGTAATATTTGAAGTGATGTTTACGAGGTGTTGAATGGGTTTTGAAACCAGTCGCTGTAGACGTATAGCGGCCAGAAAGCCCAGCAGTATGGCACCCATTATTGTTAAAGCTGCAATAATCAGAAAGTCAGAATTTTTTGAATTTAAGGCATTAAAGTTTGATCGAACAAGCAAAATGCTGATTTGTTTATCATCAAGAATAACTGGCTCAACAAAATCAACGTAATGATTCTTAAAGTAAGAGCCAGTCATTTCAGGCATTTCAGGACAAGTTTTTATTTGTGTTTCAGATCGTATATAAAACGCTAACAAATCACTATTTTCAAGGTATAAACAGGCCAAATCTATATTGCTATGTATACCCAATGCATGCATGTTTTCAGTAGCCGCCTTTCGATCTAAAAACATGATGGCCGCTGTAGAACGATCAGCTGCTATTTTTGATAATACCGCAATTTCTTCAAGCATAGTTTGTGTTGAAGTATGACGCGAGTAGAAATACTGGACAGTCATGGCAGCCATCAAACTTATAAATGTAATGACACTGATGATCATCAGCAATTTTATTTTAATAGTTGACTTGAAATAATTCATAACTCTAATCATCTACAACTTTTTCCGCCAATTCCAACAACTTGGAACTGATATTTAAACCCGATGATTTTATAGCACCAAAATTAATCTCCAGCCGTACATTGTCTTCTTTAAGAACAAAGCCTATCATTCCTCCTTTATACACAAAATTTCTGATATCTGATACAGTCAATATTGGCTGTCCTTGTATTCTTTGAATCAATAGATCCATATACGGTAATTCAGAGCCACTGACAAAAAGTATATGGCAATGCTGAGCAGGTTCATTTCTATCAAGATAATGTAAATAAATACGGCGTTTTTGTACCGTTCGTCTGAGTATGGGAGTAAGCATTTTTTTGAATGGGTTTTCACCCAATATGCAGACATGCATTGGAGAAGGTGGGGGCGCTTTAAACGCTTCTGCAGGCCATTCGACAAAAAGAAGAAAGTTATAGAGGTAACCAGCCTTGATTTTATTTTCTGGGAGTGTCTTATAATCTGAGTTAACTAAGCCACTAAAAAAAAACAATCCCGCAAATAATAAGCAAAGTAATTGTTTCATTTTAGCCTGTATTCAAGACCAAAAAAGAATGTCCTGCCAGGTTCAGGGAAGTCCCCAGCTATACTGCCTGTAGTATCAGGGGATTCATATTCCTCATCAAAAAGATTTCTGATCCCTATCTCTATAGAAAAGTCATTTTTTACTGGCTTATAGTGTGCATTGAGATTGACACTCGTAAAACCAGACATTTCATCTCGTGTATCATTTTCAGAGCGTGGGCTTTCACTGGCCCACAAAACACTTCCTCCCAATGACAGCTTATTGCTGACAGGCAGGCTTAACAACAGGCTGCCGTTCTGATTAGGCACTCCAGGATAATCAGAACCATCATCCAGGGTTGATTTTATATAGGAATAATTTCCCAGCAGGTAGCCGCCTTGTTCAAAGTCATAACGTAATTCCAGTTCCACACCATTGGTTTCAACATCAGTCATGTTTTGTAACTGAAGCTGATCAGGTGGCTGTGCAATCATATCACTGATTTGATTTCTGAAAATCGTAGTGTTTAATTGCACACGCTTTGCTAATCTACTATTAAAGCCTATTTCAAAAGTTTCAATTTCTTCCGCTTGCAATGAGCTATTCCCCAGGGGAGCTGGAGGAGGCGTATTACTAAGGTAAAGATCACGAAAGTCAGGCGCACGAAAAGCAGTCCCATAAAGTAAACGAAGGGCAAATTCTGGTGCTATATCCCAACGTAAAGAGGCTTTTGGATTTAAGGTATCACCAAAATCACTAAAATTATCATAACGCATACCGAGATTCACAATGACATTATCACTGATCTGCCAGATATCTTCGATAAATAGTGAATTGATATCTCGCCTGGCATCCTCACCAAAATTTTCCGTATCACTTCTGTCAACGAGGTATGGCGTAGATGGATGGGAAAAACTTCCATCCCAGTTAGTGATAACCTTCAGGTCATCCTGTTCTTGTCTTTCAAATGCCGCACCATAGGTCAGGACATGCTGAGCAAAGCCAGCATAAGTTGCCTGTGTCTCCAGCCCTATCTTTGTCGCATTTAAAGATATGTGCCCAATGTTTCCATTGCTATTAAATAGAAATGCAAGCAAGCCCGGAGGTGCAGAACCTGGAGGTATATTAATTAATTCTGCTTCGCCATAACCATAGTCATAATAAGCACGTATTTTTATCGCATGTGACAAAACAGCATCATGTCGCCATTGAGCATCAATAAAAGCATAATCAGACTTAGTTTCTGAATCAGGACTTAAAACACTAATTGGCCCGGCAAACTCTTCCCTTTTCTGGTGTCTCAGGCGGGTATTTATTTCAAAATGCTCACTCTGATACCTTGCCTGTAAATCATATTGTTCAAGATCGTTATCTGCATTACCACTATGTCCGAAAAAATCCTGCTCTATAAACTGTGAAACGCCACCCTCTTCCATAGCATTTAAATTGAATGTCAGGCCATGGCCTTCTCCAAACTTTTTTGCAAATTTAAAATTCAACTGCCTGGCAATACTGCCGGTATCTTCAAACTCATCCCGGTAGTTCACCTGTGCACCGGAAAAGTCATCAATGTCTTCGGTGATAATATTGATAACCCCCAAAAATGCATGGGTACCGTAAAGTGAAGAGGCGGGACCACGGACAACTTCAACTTGTTTAATATTTTGTAAAGGCAAATTAGCAGTGTCTAAAAGAAATGTGGCACTTCCATTATGTGGCTCATTGAGCGTATGCCCATTTAATTGAAATTGAATATAGTTACTCGTATCACGTGACAAGCCGCGCATGCCAATAGTTGTACGACCTCGATTAGTCAAACCAACTTGCATACCGGGCGCGTGACGTAATACGTCGTAAAGATTCTTTGCCCCCATAGCACGAATTTGGTCTTTGGTAAATACGGTAATACTGGAGGTAGTCGTGCTAATAGTTTGCGGAACTCTCGATGTACTTGATACTTTAACATTAACCAGTTCTTCTAATGATAAAGAAAAGATATCAATATCAGAATCTGATAATGCGGATGTTATTGAAGTTAAATAAAGAATTAAACCTACCAGAACTTTCAAAGGAATGAAGATGTTAACTTTTCTTTTTAGACAGCTTTTTCTCATAAAAACCCCATCACAAAACTGATTAATTATATTCTAACCACTTATGGGTTATCTTCCACATTAATAGCCAAGTTCTTTCCTGTTGTTCTCTCAGGGATCCGAAGAAATTGAATTGAAGTATAATTTTTTTAAGTTTACTATGACCTTACTTTTAGTATAAATTAAAGGAAAAGAGGGTATAACTTTTTTATAGATAGTATATTTTCCGAGTTGAAATTATATATTTTATCTATACCAACCATAAGTAATACCCCATTTATTTTAGTATTATTATATCAATATTAGTTTTTTTGTCTGTAAGAATATTCCTACAAAGTGTAATTATTTTTTAAATTTACGCTTTCTGGATAGATTCGATTAATTCTCAATGGATGTCAATAACAGCTAAAGCTCATCAAGACTAGCTTCCAGATAATATTAGAAATTTTTAATTATAAATATCCGTAGTTGCTCCATAAACTATAAACTTATTCATATTTGTAGGATTCTCCTGACATTAATTCTGATAATAATCCTTTATAATCTGTGCATATTTAAAGTCTTTGGGGATTGTGGTGGGTGAAACTAGTGTATTGGCTACGTTAATAGCCGGTTTAATTGCTATTGTTGTAATAACATATCGCAATTATAAGGAAGTCTATGATAATGGAGAGTTTAAAGATGAGATGTAATTTCTGGAACTGATGGGTGGTCGCTAACTGGAAATAGTCCGACCAGCTAATTAGTATCATAGTCATAAAGATCATATTATTCCTTAAAATTAGAGGGATCTAAAAAACATTTATACCATTTAGCCAACCTCTAAATATATGATCTAAAAATACTGATAATAGCTGTCAGATTAATTCAGAATTTTTATTTGTGATTATAAAATTAATAATGCTTTGTATCTAATAACCTGTAATTATAAGACTAAAATTATGTCAGATCCATTTACTAATAAGGACAAAGAAGTTGAAGAAATAGTTTTAAGTGATTTTTGCTCCGTATCACAAGGTCACAACCTTATAGAAAACTTTTACCAAGGTCTTTACTATCTTTATAAAAATGATTTACCCGAAGCTAAGAAATATTTAAGTTTTGCTGTTAATAATGCTGAATCAGCAAGCCCATATTATTTTGAATATTTGTCCTATCTAGGATTGGTAGAAGTATTATTCTATAAAAGTAGAGGTGGATTAAAACGCTGTTATGATGCTTTAGAACATTTTTCAACTATTCCAGAGTTATATATTAATATTGCTTATGCTGAACTAACTCTTGGGAATAGAAGGCGTGCTATTTTAGCCATTGAAAAATGTCTACAACATAATCCAAACTTTATTTATGCTCAACAAATAAAAGATTGTATTGGAACAAGAAAAGTAGCTAATTTAAAAAAAATATCACAGAGAAAAAATATACTGAGAAAATTTTTAAGAAAAAAGAAAAATCAATGTCTGGCCAAGACAATTGCTGAAGTTTTCAAAGATATGTTATCTAGTAAAATGAAATTATATATTAAATAAGCCCCCCTCTCTTAACTTTAAAAAAGCGACTCAAAGACTGAGTAAAGTTTTCTACATCTAAATTAGAAAGTCTTTTTCTTTTAGTTTTTAACAGTTTGAAATAACCGCTAACTGGAAAACAATTCATAAATTGAACTCAGTCCAAATGTCAGCTTAAGGTCATGAAGACTAGTTCCCATTTTAATTTTTCTATGCTGCACTGCGGATAATAGCATATCCAACAAATCCTGAAAGTATAAAACCAAAAAAGAAAAAAATAAGAAAAAATAAGTACTTTATCGGGTGGTCTTCTTTTCTAAATCTTTTTGTGTGTATGTAACTAGAACTTGTATTTCGAATCTCTGGAACTATACCTGTGTATAAAATGTAAATATAAAACCCAAGAGAAGCGAAAGATAGCATTAGGAAAAATGCACCACTT
>JADFVK010000244.1 GCA_015222495.1 Pseudomonadota bacterium | reverse complement strand
GAAGGAAGTGTTGATCTCATTCTTATGGATCATTTAATGCCTGTTATGACTGGCCAGGAAGCTTTAACAATACTCCGTGAAACGTATTCTCCATTTGAATTGCCTATCATAATGGTTACAGCATTGTATGATACCAAGAGTATTATTGATGCGTTAAATACTGGTGCTAATGATTATATCAATAAGCCTTTTGATTTTGATGTGTTACAAGCACGCGTTAATGTGGTTTTAGAACGTACTAAAATGGGGCAACAGCTACATAAAGCGAAAGAACAAGCTGATAAAGAGAATAAAGCAAAGTCAGACTTTTTGTCTAATATGAGTCATGAATTAAGAAGTCCATTAAATGCTGTTCTTGGTTTTTGTCAATTGTTGCAGGCTGAAATTGAACAAAAAGGAAGCACGAAGGATATAAAAAGTCTGGAACAAATTTATATTGCAGGCAATCACCTTCTTTCCTTAATCAATGATATTCTGGATTTTTCAAAAATTGGGGCAGGAAAGCTTGAGATATATTGGAATACTTTATGGCTTCCTCATTTTATTCAATCAATCGTTACAGCCACATCTCCCCTGATTAAAAATAATAATAATAAAATAGAAGTTCATTGTGATGATGATGTTGGCGATATACTAACGGATGAATCAAGATTACGTCAGGTTATGTTCAATTTAATCAGTAATGCCGCGAAATTCACCGAGCAGGGAACGATTACATTGCTTGTTGAGAAAAGCAAACAGGGCGATACTGATATAGTAAATATTTGTGTTAAGGATACAGGGATCGGTATTGCTGAAAAAGAACTGGAGTTTTTATTTAAGTCTTTCAGTCAGGTTAAAACGGCCACTACTCATCAAGGAACAGGTTTGGGGTTAACGATATCTCGTGAATTGTGCCAGAAGATGGGTGGAGATATAAAGGTAGAAAGTATAGAAGGTAAAGGAAGTATATTTACGGTATCTTTACCTGTTACTCAAGATAGCAAATCAATCCAACTATAAGAGCCTTCTATTAATATGAGCATAACAACCAGCTCATCTGAATTTGAAAAAAATTTGGAACCTATGCTTGAAATTTTTCTGCATGATACGCCGTGTTGTATAGCTTTGGAAAATGTAGTGCGAATATTACCCTTGATGGCACTTCAACCTATTCCTAAATCGCCCGCGCATATTAAAGGCATGTTTAGTTTGTCTGGTGAAAGTGTTTGCGTGATCGACCTCGTTGAATATTCAGGGTTAAGCCATAATAAACCATACTCGATTGATACTGAGGTTATTTTATGCAGTTATAAGAGTCGTTTGTGTGGCTTGATTGCAAGTCAGTTAGGAAATATGTCGCAAGTACAATCTGATGATGTACAGATGGCTGATGATTTTAAAGAAGCTAATCCTCTTTTTCATGGTGTTGTTGAGACGGAGAAGGGCTTGTCTCTTTTGTTGGATTTAGAATTCATACTATCATTTTGTAAAATGCTGGATAAAAAAGCATTAAAAAACACTCCAGCGGAATTATTGTCAAAAGCCAAAAGTGAAATATTATGAATTCACTTATGTCTTCTTCTGCTATATCTAAAACACAGTCTGAGATTAAGTTAACTGAAATTTGCGAAATTTGTTTTCTTGATTTTATTCATGCCAATTTGGGGTTGATTATCCACGATCATCAAATGACTCCGCTACGCAGTAGTATTATCGAGACGTGTTTGCATTTTGGATATAATAAACCAGAAGATTGCTTGAATGCACTGATAAATGGAACTTCAACCTCGCCTGAACTGGAGTTTTTTGTTGCTAGAATTACTGTAGGAGAAACTTATTTTTTTCGAGATAGTATTCAGGTTGATTATTTACATGAACATCTGCTTCCCAATATCATTTCAAAAAAACGTAAACTTGACGTAAAAAATTTACGTATATGGAGCGCAGGCTGCTCAACAGGAGCGGAAATTTATTCTTTAGTCATGATGTTAAAGGACCTTCTTTATGATTTTGATGAATGGACATTACATTTAATTGGTACTGACATAAATAAAGAATTATTAGCATATGCCACAAAGGGTGAATATGGAAAGTGGTCTTTGCGAGCTATTTCAGATGAAAATAAGAAGCAATATTTTCAACAAATAGAGAAGAGTTATGTGTTATCGGAAGATATACGAAATAATGTGAAGTTTGATTATCTTAATCTTTGCGATGATGTTTTTCCATCAGTACTGAATGGTACACAATCGATGGATCTTATTCTTTGTCGAAATGTATTTATTTATTTTTCAAAAGATACCATTAAAAAAGTAATGAGGAAGTTTTCTGAATCATTAGTTGTAGGTGGGAAGTTAATATTAGCCGCTTCAGATATTACCAGTCTTCACTACCCAGGCTTAATGTTTGAGGAGCAAGGACAAGTTGGTTATTTTAGCCGTTTAAATAAGAGTAATGAAAGTTCTGTAGAAAAAACATCATTTAATTCAGCATCAAAAAAAAGCTGTTCCTATCCAAAAGATACAAATAAACAAGCCACTATTTTATCAGAGCCTCACGCACAGGTAGGAATTACTGGGTTAAACAACCAGTCGTTAAAATTAAAAAATGAAAAATTAAGCTTTACTTTTACAGAACAAAAAGAACTACAGATATTACTTCAGGAGGAACAATGGAGTTCGGTGGTGGAATATGTTGATCGTGTCCTGATTAAAGATAATCAAAATGCTGTATTACATTATTACAGAGCTCAATCCTTAGCAAACATGGGGGAAATAACATCAGCGGTAGAGGCCTGTGAATTAAGTTTAGAAATTGATGGTGCTGATTTACATACTCTTTTTCTACATGCTTTGTTGAATCTTGATCAAAACCAACTTGATACTGCTGAGTCTGGTTTTCGAAAAATTCTTTATTTACAATGGGAGCATCCAGAAAGTCATTTTCAATTAGGTATGTTGATGGCTCGCATGGGTAACCAACAGTCAGCTTTGAAACATCTTGCTGATGCTTTAACTATTGCAGAAAAGGGTGATCCTGAAAAAGCATTAGATCAATCTTTAGGTATGACTTATGGTCGGCTAAGTGAAATATTAAAAGATGATATGGAGCTTCTTGCTGGTGCTAAACGAGGAGGAGCAGCTGAATGAGTAAAGGAAAGGTTGTTAAAGATAATATTACCTCTGTGTCTACGAAAAAAAAATCTAGAAAAAAGTTATCGAAGAAAAAACTAGAGGAGTCGGCTGGCTCAAAAAAAGTTAAAGATGATGGTGTTGGTTTTACTCTTATGCCATCTTCGATAAAAGATAAAAACACATTGCGAGAACGAGCAAAGCTTCTTTCGCAAACAAGAAAAGATGATAGGAATAAACATAAAGCCCAGACGTATTTTGAAGTAGCACTAGGCAAAGACGAACGTTACGGTATTGTGCGCGATTTTGCTGATGAGGTGTTTTCCGTTGAAAGTATAACAAAGGTACCTTTTACACCATCTTTTATTGCAGGGGTTATAAGTCTGCGTGGTGAAATGATAACTGTGCTTGATTTAAATGAAATGTTTGGTTTGGATAATTGTTTTGGTAGTGAGTATGTACAAATTATTCTTGTTTCTTATTCTGGCATGACGGTTGGTCTTAAGGTTAATTCCATTGAAAGGGAGGCTGTATACGTTGATTCTGAACTCGCGTCAACATTACCAGGAAAAAAAGGTTTTAAACAAAATTATATAAAAGGTATACATCAGGGAAAAGTTGCACTTATTGATTTAGAAGAGATTTTATCAGATACAGATATTATTGTTGATATGTGAGTTATATGGTTATTCATATAGAAAGTTATGTTTAGGAAGTACATTCGGAGAATATATAAATGTTTAATAGTTTAAAGATAAAGACAGCAGGTACAATTTTTATTGTTTTATTGTTTCTAACGGGAATGGTATTAATATTTTCATCTTTAAATATTAATAACAATATCAATGCTATTTCTACATCATGGAACTCGTTTCAAAAAAATTATTCTGCTAGAGGACGACTTCTTAATATGCTGCGTAGTGAAATGGGTTTTGGAGGTATGATTCACCAGTTTAAAAATTATATTCTGCGTAGAGATTTAAAATATGTTGTACGAGCCCAAGCACGAATGGGCGGCATGCTGGCGTCTATTCGTGAATATGAAACGTTAGATTTAAATGTCCAAGAGATGAAAGCATTAGGGGTTATTCGGGAAAGTATTGATGCTTATAGTTTGGCATTAAAGAAAGCAGTTGAGTTAAGCAAAAATAATATTTCATCTGAAAAGTTGGATAAAATAATAAAAATTGATGATTCTCGAACTTTTAGAGCGCTTGATGTTCTGTTGCAGGCATCAGTTAATCACAACAGCAATAAAAAAGTAGTTAATAAAACACAGTTAATAACTCTTTTGAATGTTGAGCTGGGTTATGGTGGTTTAATTCATGAGTTTAAAAATTATGTTTTACGTGGCGATCAACGTCAGCTACCAAAAGTACGAAAGCATCTTACTCAAGCGAGAGACATACTATTTCGCTATAACAAAACTGGAATAAATGAAAATGAAACTCGAGCAATATCCGATATAATCTCAGTAATTGATGCGTATAAAGCCGGTCTTGTAAAAGCTGAAGATCTTACCTCCAAAAATATACGTGGAGAAAAAATTGATAGTCTCGTTAAAGTTAATGATGCACCTGCACTTGAAGGTATTGTAACTCTGAAAAAAGCGATTGTTAATTATAATAAAACAGAAGAAGAGCAGGTCGATAGATTGTTAATATCGGCATCATCTCTTGTTTCAATTAGCATGTGGATTACCATTACTATCATCATTTTTCTGGTTTTATTATCTATGTTGTTGATTCATTACAAAATTGTTAAACCTCTTTATAAAATGACTCGTAGTATGAAGTCATTGGCAAATAATGAGCTTGATACTGAAATTCCTGATTCAGGTAAAAGTACAGAGTTAGGTGCTATGGCAACAGCACTTCAGGTGTTTAAGGATAATGTTATTAGAGCAGAAAAATTGGCAGAGGAAAAACAAAAAGAAGAACGGATAAAAGAAGAACGTCAAAATTTTGTTGAAGTATCTACAGGGCAATTAAACAAAGTCATTGATGCTGTAGCAAAAGGTGATCTTACGCAACGTGCTGAAATAACAGGTGAAGATACTGATGAGCTAGTTCAGATGGGAATAAATCTGAATAGGATGATTGAAAGTTTAAATGATATTACTGTTGAAATTAATGATGCAACGGCTAATACCGCTAGCAGTTTAACCGAGGTACAATCAGCGTTAACTGCACAGTCATCAAGTGCAACAGAACAAGCCGCTGCAGTGAGTGAAACAATGTCAACATTAGAAGAAATTAAGGCTACTTCTAATCAAACACTCGATAAAGTGAGTTCTTTAGGTGAAATAGCGGAACAAAGTCGCAAGGAAAGTGAACATGGTCTGTTGATTATTGATGAAACAGTATCTGGAATGGAATTAATCAATCAGAAAGTCGAGGCGATAGCGGCATCAATACTTGAATTGAGCAAAAAAAATCAACAGATTGGGGAGATCACCTCTGTGGTTGAGGGACTTGCTCATCAATCAAAAATGTTAGCACTTAATGCTTCCATTGAAGCTGCTAAAGCTGGTGAAGCAGGACAGGGTTTTGCCGTGGTCGCTGAAGAAATTCGTAATTTGGCTAATCAATCAACTGAATCTACCGCTCAGGTAAAAGCAATTTTACAGGATATTCAGAGCTTTACAGAGAAAACAGTAATGGTTACAGAAGAAGGAACGAAACAAGTATCAAAAGGAGTTGTACAAGTTGAGAGTGCTGGAACTACCATGGCAACGTTAAATGAGGTTGTTAAACAAGCATCAATTAGCAGTCAGCAGATTATTGCTGTTGTTAGGCAAGAAGCAGTTGGTATTAATCAAATTAATATTGCAATGAAAGATATATCTACTTCAACAAATAATATGGTTTCTGCCGTTAGGCAAACTGAAAAGGCCATGGTTGACTTGAATGATATTGCCGATGCATTGAAAAACAAGGTTAGTATTTATCATATATAGGAAATGGCATGTCGCTTAACCCTAAACTTTTGAAGCAGCTGCTTGGTATCTTTAGTCTTGATCTTAAAGACCAAATAGAAGTTGCTAGTGAAGGCTTGTTTTCTTTAGAGAAAGAAGGTGTGCCTGAGCAAGAGCGTTCTGAATATTATGCGGCCATCTTACGTGCTACTCATAATATTAAGGGTGCGGCGCGCGGACTAGATTTAACTGAAATTGTTGATGCTTCACATAAAATAGAAACGCTGTTTATTGAGCTCCGTGATAATAATCACGTTCCACCTGGTTCCTTTATTGACCTTTGTTTAAAAATATTTGAACAGATACAGGCTGTTGTAAATGCTATGATTGCGGGGAATAAAATCCCAGTAGATTTAACAGAGCTGGTTAAACAACTAGTACCCGATATACTCACCAAAAAAGAAGTTAAACATAAACCTTCCAGAGTTATTACAAAAAAAAGCGATAAAGAATCCAATATTATAGATACAGCTCAATTGTCAAAGAGTAAATCATCAACAGTGACAGGAGAAGTTATTAAAGTTGATTTGAATAAGTTTAATCAGGTTGCTGCACTTTCAGATGAATTATTAGTTATTCGTAATGGGCTTAGTGAACACTACAGTGTTCTGCAAAGTATGCGCGGTAAATTGGGCGGAATAATTCGTCAATGTAAGAAAACTGTAAATCAACAAAGTGAAGTTTTTATCTCGCAGCCTAATACTCATACACATGGTTCAATGCTTGATGTTTTGGATACTATTATAGAGTTTGAACAAGATGCCACTATTTTACAAGATCGAATGCGAAGCGTTGTTAATAATATGGGGCGAGTGTCTTCTTCGCTGAACTATGATCTTCGTACTTTGCGGCTAATTCCTATTGAAAATATATTCAAATCTTTAACGCGCAGCTTACGTGTCATTGCTAGTGATTTAGGTAAATCTGTAACTGTCGATGTTAAAGGAGGAGATACAGAAGTTGATCGTACGGTATTGGATTGTTTGCAAGATCCGTTGATTCACTTAGTACGAAACGCCGTTGATCATGGAATTGAGTCTGCTGACAAACGTAAAATATCTGGTAAAAAAGAAAAGGGTCATATCACTATTAGCGCACAGGCAATGGGTAGTTCTATCCGTATTGAAATTGCGGATGATGGAGAAGGTATTTGTGCTGATAAAATTGCGGAACTAGCTTTAAAAAGGAAATTGATTTCAGCTGAAAAAATTGAGGGAATGAATGAGCAAAACAAATTGAAGCTTATTTTTTTACCTGGGTTTTCAAGTCGTGATGAGGTAACAGAGATTTCAGGGCGAGGTATTGGTCTTGATGTTGTAAAAAGTAGCCTTCATTTATTGAAGGGTACAGTGAAAATTGAAACGGAGAAAAGTAAGGGGACTAAATTTATTTTGCAATTACCCGTTATGTTGACCATCGAACGTGGCTTATTGATACGTGTTGCAGATCAACATTTTATACTCCCAACTATCGAAGTGGAACGAACTTTAATGATTTCCGCAACTGACATTGTAACTGTTGAAGGTATTGAAACTATTCTTAGTTATGGTGAGGCGATCCCTTTGCGTCGGTTTGATGAGTTACTTGAAATTGATAAAACCAAATGTCAGCAGGATAATGCAGAGCAATGGATGGTTGTGATTATAAAACATGATGCTGATCATGTTGCATTTGTTGTTGATGATATCCTTGCTGAACGTGAAATGGTATTAAAGCCACTGAAATCACCACTAAAATCTGTTCCTAATGTGTCTGGTGCGACTTATGATGAATCGGGCAATGTAATTATTATTCTTGATACTCGTTCATTGATAAGAACTGCTCTACAAGGAAGCATCAGAACACATATTGTTCCAAAAAACATTCAGAATGAAAAGTATTCACCAAAAATTTTAGTGGTTGATGACTCGCTTACTACGCGCACGTTAGAACAAAATACACTTGAGGCGCAGGGTTTTACTGTGACTACTGCTATTGATGGTCTATTGGCACTAAAAATTCTACACAAAGATAACTCTTTCGACCTCATTGTTACCGATATTGAAATGCCGAATATGAATGGTTTTGAGTTAACGAAACATATCAAGGAAGATGAAAAACTACGTTCAATTCCAGTGGTTATTGTTAGTTCACTTGATAGGGATGAAGATAAAAAGTTAGGTATGGATGTAGGTGCAGATGCTTACATTGTAAAAGGAAATTTTGAAAGTAAAGCTTTGCTTGAGACTATAAATAGACTTATTTAATCTCAAATATAATAACAATAGGATATAACAACTATGATCAGAATTCTTGTCACAGATGACATGCAAATCAGTTATGAAATACTTAAGATGATTCTTGAAGAAGAATCAGATCTTGAGGTCATCGGCTGGGCTCGTGATGGGCAGCAGGCAGTTAAAATGGCAAGTGAGCTAAAACCTGATCTAATTACCATGGATATGGAAATGCCCAATATGAATGGTCTCGAAGCAACCAATATAATAATGAGTACCCAGCCTGTACCTATTGTTGTTGTAAGTTCACATGTGAAAAATGAAGAAATGAATCTGGTTTTTAAAGCGTTAGAGGCTGGAGCATTAGCGGTTATTGAGAAACCTGTCGCAGTACCTCAACATCCTGATTATCAACGTTTAAAGAATAATCTGCTAGAAAATATTCGTAGCATGTCAGATGTTCGGTTAGTACGACGCAGAACCGCTACTAAACCAAGTATTAAAGATGATTATGATAAAAATTTAGAGATAAGAGTTGGAGAATATGAGCTGGTAGCTATCGGTAGTTCTGCTGGTGGACCTGAAGCCATACATTGTATTCTATCTTTACTCCCAGTTAGTTTTCCTTTACCCATTTTATTGACTCAGCATATAACGAAAGGTTTTACAAAAGGTATGGTGAAATGGTTGGATGGTGAATCTGAATTGAAAGTTAAAGAGGCAGAAGATGGAGAGGTATTTCGAAAAGGTACGGTTTATTTTGCTCCTGATGATTATCACCTGCTAGTTGAACGAAGAAATGGTGAGCTTATAGCTGTGTTGAGTGATGGCGATATTTGTGATGGATTTCGACCAGCGGTAACAATAATGATGGAGTCCGTTGCACATATATGCGGTGATACAACTATCGGTGCTATTTTAACTGGCATGGGTTCAGATGGAGCAAAAGGTTTACTGGCAATGAAACAGGTTGGCGCATATACCTTTGTTCAGGACAAGCAAAGTGCTCTTGTCTATGGTATGCCTTCTTCAGCATTAAATCTGGGGGCAACAAAAAATATTATACCTTTAGAAGGTATTGCAAAATTTTTGTTAAAGATAGCAGGATAAAATTTTGAGCATGGCAGATAGATAATCCTGCAACTAGTTAATGATAAACTAGTTAAGTGTGTTTTTATCCGCTGTTATAGTGCATAAGGGGCGGATACAAAAAGGTAACATCTTTTACTATTAACTCTTTCAAACGATAAAACAACGTTCCAAATAATGGCTGGGCGACCCGAATGATTATTTGAAAACAATGAGCATCAATGTTTTGGTGTAGTAATTCAAATTCTTCAATAGACATCCATGTTACAAGGGCCGTTGCTAGTTTTTTATGTGCAGGAAATACCCTTGTTCCTGAAATAATTATGCTTCTTGTTTAACGGCCATGGTATATCTCGATATTCACTATATAAGATGCGCGATAATGGCATTGTTGAGCAGGTTTCACGAGGTATTTACCGACTTAAAGATCTGCCTCTCATTACTAGTAACGGTCAGCCTACGGTTCCCTAAAGCGGTTATCTGTCTGATTTCAGCACTGTCATATCACCAGATTACGACCTAAATTCCACATGAGATATCAGTGGCTATTTCAAGGAATACTCGAATGCCATCGCTTGATTCTCCTCCTGTACATGCCTATAAATTTTCCGATGAGGCACTATCTGGAAGCAATAATATGCCTGCGTTACTGAATACTTACGAAGGAAGCAAAGCTCATAGGATACTAAATTATAACGATTTATTGTTGTTTATACCATAATATGTACTATAATGTTGTATATGCATCAGGCTTTAGGATTAAGGAGTTATTTATGGAAGCTCAATATTATCAAGAACCAGTTCAAAAAGACGTTCTAGTTAAGGCAGTAGTGAATGCAGGCAAATCACTTGGATTAACCCAAGATGAG
>JADFVK010000243.1 GCA_015222495.1 Pseudomonadota bacterium | reverse complement strand
GCAACTATAGCCTGATATGACTCAATAAATAGCTCAGGAATAAATTTATTTTGTAAAATAAATTCATAGGGTTTTACGATAAAAGATTCAATTGACAGGGTGGGGCGGTATTGGAAAGTATTTGTTTTTCCTACAGCATGGATTCGTCCTAAAAATTTCCCCAGCCAATATAAATGTTCAGGATCTGTTAACTCCGGTGCACGTCCGCCACGGCGTAGGTAAAGAGAAAAACGATAGCCTGCATAAGAAAAGAGACTGTTCTTGTTTTTGCAAGATTTAGGTTCATCGATATAAATTGGGGGAATGGCAGGTATTTCTAGCAGAGCCAGTTCATTTGAAAAATCATGTTCTTCGATAATTTGTTCATTACTCCAACGACCGGGTCGGTAAAATTTGGCAATAATGGGTGTTTCATCTTCAATGCCAACCTGATAGACACGATTTTCATAACTATTTAAGGCGAGAATTCTGGCATCAGATAAATATCCTTTGCTTTCTACCGCATTAATAATCGTATCAGGATCGAGTTTTGAATAGTCTTGTACTTCTATTGTATCATTATTTTTGTTTAGCTCAGACATATTATTGAATCTCAGAATGTTTGTTGTTTAATTTTTGACTGAAGAAAGCTGCAATAGCTTCACTTAATATTGCAGAACGCTCAGGAGAGCGAAAAACTTGCAATATATCTTCACGCATACCGGGTATAAACATCAAATCAGTCAAAATAGCACTAAAGGCACCCGGGTGCACTTCTTTATCTGTGATGGCCATAGCTTCCAAATAAAGCTTTAATGTCTTATTTTCAGAGAGCTGTGCCCAGCAACGTCCTGATATTGAGACCAGTACCTCTATATTAGTTTTAATGGAACTACTTAGGACTTCCTGTAAAAATTGTGTCTGTAGTTTCTTGTCACTACTTTGTGCAGTGGCTCTTATGGATAAGGCACAGAGAGAGGCTAAAGAATCTGTCGTATTATGTTTAATGTTTTTTAAAGCTAAATCTACTAGGGCGTATTGTAATTGTGTTGAAATTTTATGATTTTCCAGGCATAAACCTAAAACATTTAATACTGCTAAAGGGAGGTGATTAATTGAGTCAATGAGCAGTTGTTGGTTACTTTTATTCTGATATTTTTCATTCAGACGTGCTGTGAGATCAGCAAAACCCTGTAAGCCTAATTGTTGCCATGAATCGTTATTAACTTGAGTATTATTTTGAACGATGTCAGCCAGGTAAGTCTGGGTTGCCTGGTAAAAGGGAGAACTGTCTAAGCCGAGTTGTTGATGGACAATAGCATGAAAGTTAGCCATTGCTTCCTGTTTAGGCTGAAAGCCATAAGGATTGTCTTTCATTGTATTCTCCAGTGAATACATTAGGCTATCCGTGCTATTTTCTTTTTTATGTGCTTTTTGCTGTAAGTATTGTCCTAGCGTTTCTACTAAGCGGCGTAAGAAATCATCTCTGGCAATCAGGCTTAATTGTGCTTGTTCATCCAGAGGTAGTTTTAGAAACCAGACTGTATGATTTAAGTCTTGCCCTTGTGTTTTACTCTCTACGTTTTCCCAGAAGATAAGTCCAATCCAGGCATGCTGTAAAAAAGGGCTTGCCCAGGGAGTTTTATTTTGTTCAAAATCTTCCCAGTTTTGCTGATCAATACTTTGAATGAATCGCCCCATTTCATAACACTGAAACTGACAGTTAATTTCAGAGAAAAATTGATAAATGCTACTGAGTTGTTTCATAAACTTACTTTAATATTAAATGTTTTGAGGCATTTCAAGTTGACCGGAAGAACACTGTAAATGACTATTGCCGGATAAAAAATCCACTAGAGATTTACCTGCTAATTCATTACGCCAGCCTGATAAAATATTCAAATCACGTTGCCCCTTAATTAAAGCATTAATTTCTTTGCGGTTACATAAACATTGGGGACTAATATTATTTTCATTGGCAGATAAATGTACAATTGCCATCATGCAATCTGCTAAAGCCTCTTCATTTTGTGATAGTTTGATAATGGGCGGAAGTCTGGGGCAGTCCTTATCAGCTGTTTTTAGCCCTTGTTCTACCAATGATAATATAATATCTTGATTGTATTGCAAAAACTTTTCACTGAGCCCATGATGTTCTTGAAGTTCAGCCGCATCTGCTGGCGGATTGTTACATAATCCTATCAGAGTATCATCACTAATGACTCTGCGTCTGGGACGATTTTGCTCAATGGCCAGTTCTTCACGCCAGCCTGCCAGGAGTTTTAAAATTGCCAACTTTTGTTTTTTGAGCCTGTTGATGCCCTTGGTCTTACGCCAGATAGTATCAGGCGAAGGGGCATATGTTGCATTATCAGTTAAAAAATTAAAGTCATTTTCCAACCATTGGAGACGTCCCAATTCTTCCAGGCGTTCATATTGTAATGGGTATAGTTTAGCTAGATATTTAACATCATCTGCAGCATAGGCAATTTGCTTTTTACTGAGAGGGCGTTTTAGCCAGTCAGTACGGGTTTGTGACTTATCCAGTTCTATATTTAATAATTGCTTAACTAAGGGGGCATAACCAATTTGTTCACCATAGCCTAACAAGGCAGAGGTTATTTGCGTATCAAATAATGGTTCAGGTAAGGCACCCTTTAGATGGTAGAAAATTTCCATATCCTGACGAGCAGAGTGAAAAACCTTAGTGATTTCTTTATTATAGAGAAGATCCATTAAAGGTTCTAAATCATCAATAGCCAGTGGATCTACAATGGCTATTTGTTTACCGTCACAGATTTGTATTAGAGCCAGAATAGAATAATAAGTGGTTTGACGAAAAAACTCGGTATCAACTGCCAAAAATTCACTTTGTGAAAATTGCTGACAAATATTGATTAATTGATCTTTGTTCTCAATAAAATTGATTTGCATTGAGTATTTTTCTTTTTATCATGAATGAGCAGATATTTTATCTTAATTCTATATGCTAAGTAACTTAATTT
>JADFVK010000242.1 GCA_015222495.1 Pseudomonadota bacterium | reverse complement strand
CGTTTTTGACTTCGTCTGACTTCTTATTTCTTAGTGACTAATAAGAACTCACACAAATTGTTCGATTTCTTTTTAAAGAGCATCAATATCTTATAATTTCTTTCTAATTAAATTAACCAAAAAGAACTCTAAGTTATTGTTTTTTCATCAACTTATATCCAAATAAATTTGAATGTGTCGTTGAGTGAGATGCGTATTATACGCACTAATTCTGAAGCGTCAACTAATTATTAAATTAATTTTGATTTATTTTATAGACACGATATTCTTAATAGAATATTTACCCTATAAGTCATTGTAATTTATAAAATAGTAACCTTTGCAAATTTTCTTTTGCCCAGCTGATAAATTGCTGTTGTTCCGCTAGCAACCATCAATTTAGTATCAACAACTTTTTCACCATCAATTTTAACAGCACCCTGCTTTATCATACGAATAGCTTCTCCCGTGCCATTAGTCATACCGGAGTCTTTAATAATATAGGCGATAGCCAGGCTACCATCAGTAGATTGAAATTCAAACTCTTCAATATCATCCGGTATTTTTCCCTTTTTAAATTGATTTATAAAGTTCTGCTGGGATTTATCTGCAGCATCTTCGTTATGGAAACGACTAATAATCTCTTTTGCCAATAAGAACTTAATATCTCTTGGATTTGTACCATTCTTAATATCTGTTTTAAATTGTTCTATCTCATTCATAGGACGGAAGCTTAATAATTCAAAATAGCGCCACATTAGATCATCAGATATTGACATGATTTTACCAAACATATCGTCAGGAGCATCTGCTACACCAATATAATTATTTAAAGATTTGGACATTTTTTGCACACCATCCAAACCTTCTAATATTGGCATAGTAATTACTATTTGGGGTGCTTGTTCATGACCTTTTTGTAGTTCTCTTCCCATAAGCAAATTAAACTTTTGATCGGTACCGCCTAATTCTATATCTGCTTTCATCATCACTGAATCATAGCCCTGAATTAATGGGTAGAGAAATTCATGGATTGCAATGGGCTGTCCTGATGCATAACGTTTACTAAAGTCATCACGTTCTAACATACGTGCAACTGTCTGCCTTGAAGCTAATTGAATTAAATCTGCCGCATTCATCTTCCCCATCCATTGGGAATTAAACACAACCGTTGTTTTTTCCTCATCCAGTATTTTAAAAACCTGTTCTTTATAAGTTTTTGCATTTTCCTGAACTTGTTCTTCACTTAATGGCTTACGAGTTACATTTTTACCTGTTGGATCACCAATCATGCCGGTAAAATCACCAATAAGGAAATGTACTTTATGACCTAAATCCTGGAACTGACGTAGTTTATTAATTAAAACAGTATGTCCAAGATGCAAATCAGGAGCCGTAGGATCAAATCCAGCTTTAACAATAAGAGGTTTATTTGTTTTTAATTTTTCAATCAAGCCCTCTTCCAGCAATATCTCATCTGTACCACGTTTAATGGCTTCCAGTGCGTCCTCTAATCCGCCCATATTATTTAACCGCTCCTATTCGCTAATGAATCTCAATTTATTACATAAATTTATTAAAAGTGTGCGTAGGTTATCATAATTTTTAGTCTGTTCGTGATATCTTGTTCTCAATTATGATAAAAAGCCTTATTTATGCGACTTTCTTCTCTTAAACTATTGCTTTTAGAAGCTATTTAAGCTATCTTTACAGTTATTTTTTTAAGGAAATTCCGTGAATTACAGTAACTTTCTCAAGACATCTTTAAGCAACTCTTTAAACAAGAAAGTAAAAAATAAAAACTGCTACCGCCCATCCAGTTATAATCTTGGTAAAAAACAAAATAAATTACGTTCTTTTCTACTATTTAGTATCCTATCATTTTCTATCTTATTTTCTCTTTATAGTTATTCCACTACTAAGTCCACATCAATTAACACAGCAAGCATTGCTGATGAGAATATAACTCAAACAACAACACTTGAATTACCTAAAATTGCTCATCACTCAGTGCCTGAGACTGAACCTTCACCTCTTGTAGAGCCTGAAGAAAAGACTGAAGAAAATAAACAGCCTGAAATAAAAGACACTCCCTTAGTTAAAACACAAAAAGCTAAAGTACAAAACAATACAGTTTTACTGATAGAGCCCCCCATTGACAATGCGACTGAAAAAGCACCACCTAAGAAAACAACTATTATTATCGCATCATCTGAAATAAAGATAAAACCAGAAACTGAAAGCAAAATTGTTATTGTTAAAAAAGGAGATAGTTTATCAGCAATATTTAAACGCTTATCACTCAGTGCCAATACCCTTTATAAAATCATCAATTCTGGTGAGCAGGCAAAACAACTAAAACGTATTAAGCCTGGTCAAGAAATTACAATTTATCTCAATAATAATAAGCTTGATTCTTTGCATTATGAGATGGATAAAGTTGATACTCTTGTTATTAAAAAAATCAATAATAAATTTACCAGTTATCTTGAAAGCAAAGAGATTGAAATTCGTCAGCAATTTGCTACAACCACTATTGAAAACTCACTTTTTCTGGCTGGAAATAAAGCTGGTTTAAGCAGTGCAATGATTATGCAATTAGCACAAATATTTGGCTGGGATATTGATTTCGCCCTTGATGTTCGTAAGGGTGATTCTTTCACCGTATTATATGAAGAAAAGTTCATTAACGATAAAAAGTTTTCCAATGGACATATTCTTTCTGCCGAGTTCATCAATAAAGGAAAATCTTATACGGCTGTTCGCTTTACCGACAAATCCGGACATACAGATTATTATTCAGAAAAAGGCATGAGCATGCGCAAAGCCTTTTTACGTACACCGGTTGAATTTTCCCGTATTAGCTCACGATTTTCTTACGCAAGAAAACATCCTGTTTTGAATAAAACACGTGCACATAAGGGCGTAGATTATGCCGCATCTCGTGGAACACCTATTAAAGCAGTTGGTAAAGGAAAAGTAATATTCAAAGGAACCAAGGGTGGTTATGGACGCGTTGTTATTCTTCAACACGGTTCTAAATATTCTACTCTATATGCTCATATGAAGTCATACAATAGAAATATAAAAAGAGGAACACAGGTTAAACAGGGACAGACAATTGGCTATGTGGGTAGTTCCGGCTTAGCAACCGGACCACATCTTCACTATGAATTTCGTGTCAATGGTGTTCACCGTAATCCTTTAACAGTTTCACTTCCAACAGCAGCTCCTATTGAAAAGAAATATCGTAGTGACTTTCAAAGCACAGCTGACACACTTATTTCACAGCTAAAATCAAGCAAACAAGAAACAATTGCATTAAAGGAATAAGCCGGGTGGATACAGATACATCCTACTATATCGGGCTAATGTCCGGTACTAGCTTAGATGGTGTAGATGTTGTACTTGCAGATATTCAACTTCCTCATAAGTTCACACTCCTGGCAGCAAAAACGTATCCAATCCCTGATAAACTAAAATACGAACTTCTGTCTCTCAGCCAAAAACAACAGGCTAATGAATTGGATCTTTATGCTCATTTAGATGTAAAAATGGGACAATTATTTGCCCAATGTTGCCTGTCAATAATGCAGGAACAGCAAATTTCAGCTGATCAGGTATTTGCTATAGGAAGTCATGGACAAACTTTACGCCATTATCCAGTTGATGAATATCCCACCACTTTGCAAATTGGCGATCCCAATATTATTGCTCAAGAAACTCAAATAACCACAATTGCTGATTTTCGACGTCGTGATATCGCTGCTGGCGGACAGGGAGCACCATTAGTTCCACCCTTTCATCAGGCACTATTCAGTGATAAAAAGAACAATCGGGCTATTTTAAATATAGGTGGTATTGCTAACATTACTTTTCTAAGTGCTGATAGCTCGGATGAAGTCATTGGTTACGATACAGGCCCGGGAAATGGCCTAATGGATAATTGGTGTAATACGCATTTAAATTGTGCCTATGATACAGCTGGTGAACTGGCTGATCAGGGAGTGGTTGTTCAAGAACTTTTAAAACAAATGCTAGCCGATGCTTATTTTGCACAAACATATCCTAAGAGCACAGGTAGAGAATATTTCTCTATTCAGTGGCTTGAAAATTACTTGCAAAATAATTGCAGTAATAATTCATCTTTGGATGTTTTAGCCACACTACTTGAACTCACCTGCCATTCTATTGCCAATGAAATTAAACAACTGAAACCAAAGGTTAATGAGGTGTTAATATGTGGTGGTGGAGTAAAGAATGATAGATTGATGCTACGTCTTGGTGAATTACTACCTGAAATGCTTATTGCTTCAACTGAGAAATTTGGCTTACACCCGGATTGGGTGGAAGCCAGTGCATTCGCCTGGCTTGCTCAACAAACTCTTAATGGTCTGAGTTCAAACCTCCCCTCAGTAACAGGGGCAAATGAGGAAGTTATATTAGGTGCTATCTGGCAGGCTTAATTTG
>JADFVK010000043.1 GCA_015222495.1 Pseudomonadota bacterium | reverse complement strand
CTTATGAATTCTACGGCTAATTTTCAAGTTGATGTCATCATCCCTACTCAAACAAGGTATCTCAGTCTGATAGGCAGTATAGGTGAACATATTGCTAATGACCTGGAAAATTTTTCGGGTGACAAAGAAGCATTGGCCTATCATTTAAATCTGGTATTAACTGAAGCAACTAGCAATGCAATAAAACACTCAAATTCTGATGACCCCAAAGATACTGTCAGAATTAACATAGACATTCAAGACCAAGAGTTAATTATTAAAGTTTATGATCATGGTCAGGGCTTTGACCTGGAGACAGTTCCCGAACCTGATCTGGACCACCCTAAAGAAGGAGGCATGGGACTGTTTTTTATAAGGACATTAATGGATTCAGTCACATATAGGAATATGGATGATAATAATATCCTTGAAATCAGAAAGACCCTAAGTTAGTCGCTAACAACAGATTGATATGATTGGTCAAAAAGATAAAAGCTGGATCAATACCTTTCAGAAAATGATACGGCGCAGTTATAGTTCACAGGAATGTGCAGCCATCTGGCAAAAATATCAAGATGTTTTTTCACCCAATTACCAAAGTTTAATGCCCCCTCGTTATGCGGTCAGCGATATCTTTGCAATTGAAAAAACCTTGGCTACAAAAGAAGCACAGCTTAATTTATTAAATCCAGGTAAAGCAAAAAATCACTACAGACTTCATTTTTACACGCTTGAGCCACACTACTTAGACGACTATTTTCCAGTATTGGGAAATCTGAATTTACGCGTTATAGACCAAATTCAATTCCCTTTGAATGTAAAAGGAACTCAGGTGTTTATTAAAAGTTTTACTATCACAGCCGCTGAATCACAATGTGCATCTTTTAGTATTTTAAGGTGTCGGCTATTAAACATGATACGCGCCGTATTGAATAAAAAAGTCGAAAATGACCGGCTAAATAGTCTACTGATTTTATCCGGTCTTTTGTGGCAAGAGATTGATGTATTAAGAGCCTACCGAAATTATTATTTACAACTCGCTTACAAAGTAACTCAAGATAGCTTCCACAATGCATTAATCAGCAACCCGGATGTAGCCTCATATTTATTTAAATATTTTGAAGCACGTTTTAGACCCACCCTAGAATGGGAAGACAGCCTGCTTAGGGAAGAACAGGCATTATTTCCTCTGCGAATAAAATTACTGGAAAAGATAGAAGTCGTAAGCGATATTAATCATGATCGTATTTTACGCACCCTGTTTAACCTGATTGATGCCACCGTACGCAGTAATTTTCATGTCAGGCGTGATTTGAATGACTTTTTTATTGCTTTTAAAATAAATAGTTTAGGGATTATAGATATGCCCGGGCCCAGGCCACAAAATGAAATTTACGTGCATGCCGTCGATATGGAAGGCATCCATTTACGGGGTGGAAAAATTTCAAGAGGAGGAATACGCTGGTCAAATCGTATTGATGATTTTCGCACTGAAATTCTGGGCTTGATGCAGACCCAGATGAGTAAGAATGTTTTAATTATTCCTCAAGGTGCAAAGGGTGGTTTTATTGTAAAGCAGGAGTGTGGTGACGCCTGTTATAGAGCAACTGGGAAAAGCGCCTATATTACTTTTATCCAGGGCTTATTAGATTTAACTGATAACTATGTCCAGGACAAAGTGAACCGGCTGCCTGGAATTGTTAGTTATGACGATCACGATCCTTATCTGGTAGTTGCGGCTGATAAAGGAACCGCTCAGTTTTCCGATATCGCTAATTCAGTAGCCGCAGAATATAATTACTGGTTAGCTGATGCCTTTGCCAGTGGCGGCACAAAGGGCTATAACCATAAACAATTAGGTATAACAGCGAGAGGTGCGTGGGAAAGTGTAAAAAGACATTTTCGTGAACTAGGAAAAGACATTCAGCAACAGCCTTTTACTGTCATTGGCATTGGTAGCATGGATGGTGACGTATTTGGTAATGGCATGCTGCTATCAAAATACACTCGGTTATTAGCAGCTATCAGTGGTGAACATATTTTTATTGATCCACAACCAAGCGATAGCCAAAATTCCTTTGTTGAGCGCAAACGTTTATTTGAGTCAGCCGGTTCCAGTTGGGATGATTATAATCGTCAAATCATTTCAGAAGGAGGTGGTGTTTTCAGGCGTGATGATAAAAATATCATTGTTTCAGATGTACTGAAAAAATGGTTGGGAATACGCTACAAAAAAGTAGATGGTGAAACCCTGATACGTTATTTACTTAAAGCGCAGGTTGAGCTGTTATGGCTGGGAGGTATTGGCACTTATATTAAATCCAGTGCAGAAACACATATAGACGCAGGTGATAGAAGTAATGATTCAGTGCGTATAGATGCTACTGAGTTGAATTCCCAAGTCGTAGGTGAAGGGGCAAATTTAGGCTTCACCCAAAAGGCACGAATGGAATATGCATTATCAGGCGGACGAATTAATACCGATGCCATTGATAATTCAGCCGGGGTTGATATTTCAGATCATGAAGTAAATCTGAAAATCCTACTGATGCGTTTGTATAAAAAAAACAAAATCAGCGATTATCAAAAACTTTTTAATAGCCTTACTGAACAGACTTGTCAGTCAGTATTGTCTAATAACTATAAACAGACGCTATGTTTATCAATGGAGCAGTTACGTTCTGACACACATTTAGCGGCTTATATGCAATTGGCTGATTATCTGGAAGCATCAAATTATTTAGATAGAAAAGCAGAATCTTTTGTGCGAACAAAGGCGTTAATGGCAAGACAATCTCAAATATTAAGCCGTCCTGAACTTGCTGTATTAATGGTTGCCAGCAAGATGTATTTGAGCGAGCAAATGTTGAAACAAAGTGACTTTCTGAAGGCTGAATATTTTGAACACTATCTACTGGCTTACTTTCCAGAACAGATCACTGAAAACTATAAAGATGACATTTTAACTCACCCTTTAGCCAAACAAATTAAAGCAACCTGCATCAGTAACAAGATCATTAATCAAGCTGGGGCTCTGTTTCTGCAACTACCCCCGGAATATGAAAATAATCTACTCAATTGTAGTTTATGTTATTTAACCTTTGATCAGGTCATTGAGGCAGATAGCCTAAGACTGCAAATTTTTGAACTTGATAATAAAATTCAAACCAAACTGCAATATAGGGTATTGCAAGTCATTGAAAAAACATTACTTGATTTTTGTAGATGGGCATTGATTAATACAAAAGAAATCATTCCATCAGAGGACACTATAGATTGTTACAAGATGTATTTTAAGGAGTACCAGCGCCAGTTTCAAAAAGATTTAATAAAAGATGAAACATATACCGCACAAATCAAAACCTATATACAAGCCGGTATTAATCAAACACTAGCCGAAAAAATTAGTTTTATTGAAAGCATAGAAAACTTTCCTTTTCTGGTTACCTTAACCGCTGAAACAGAACAGGCATTTACCCATATTTTGCTTATGCATCAAGACACTAATAAATTTCTGGGTCTTGATCAAGTATATAGTTATTTAAACGAAAT
>JADFVK010000042.1 GCA_015222495.1 Pseudomonadota bacterium | reverse complement strand
CATGATTCATTAAGTAAATTTAACAAGAATGATTTAGCCACATGGCATCGTGAGTTAACTTCTTTGTCAGGTGTTAAGTATTCAGGTTTTGATAACCGTTAAACAATATACAACATACAAGCGTTTTACAATGAAGCGCAAAATACAGAGACTTGGATTAAATATGGGGTTGGCACTCTTATTGTTGTTTTATTTTCTGTAATACCATTATCTTTCATATAGTCAGCCATATAGAAATTAATACTTTTTTATCTGAACCTATTGAAGTATGTCCAATATATATGATAAAACAGAGAATTTTACCTAAAGCATAAATATGATTCCAATTCTAATAGCTATATTTTTATTTCTTATCTATGTACCCCAATTGTGGGTTAGTTACATAATGAATAAATACAGCAAGACTATCACTCAGTTACCTGGAACTGGTGGTGAATTGGCACAGCATCTTATTGAGCGATATCAACTCAATGTTTCAGTTGAGATGATAGATACTGGTGATCACTATGATCCACAAACTAAGACTGTACGCCTGAGTTCCAAAAATTATAATGGTAAATCCCTGACAGCAATTGCCATTGCAGCACATGAAGTCGGTCATGCAGTACAAGATTTTCGTAAAGAAAATTTATTAATTGTTCGGGGCAGAATGGTTGAGACTGCACAGCGTTTTGAGAAGATAGGTGCAGGTATTATTTTTATTGCGCCCATAATCAGTGCTGTAACTCGTATGCCAGCAATAGGACTATTTATGGGTATAATTGGGCTTTTAAGTATAGCTTCAACCGTTGTTGTACACCTGATTAGTTTACCTCTAGAGTTTGATGCCAGTTTTAATAAAGCATTACCTTTATTGGAAGAAGGTAATTATGTTAGCAAACATGATCTTATTTCTGTACGCCGAGTATTATTTGCAGCAGCTTTAACCTATGTCGCAGCTGCATTATCAAGTCTTTTTAATGTGTGGCGATGGATAAAAATTCTCAAGCGATAGAAATAGTTCGAACAATAACAGAGTAAAAATTCTCAATATCCTTATACATAGGGTCCAAATTAATCCTCATCATCTCTATCTTCAATTGCCTGTTCATAAAGGTGCAAATATTGTTTTGCACTTTCACGCCAGGAAAATTCCTGTTTCATGCCTCTGAGCATAATTTCTTTCCAGGTTTTTTTATCCTGAAATAATTCATAAGTATGGTGAATGGCATCAAATAAAGTAATATGATTGGCTTCGTGGAAAATAATGCCGGTGGCAGTTCTATTTCTGATATTTCTTTTGGAAGAGTTGACAACGGTATCTGCTAAACCTCCAGTATCTCTGACAATGGGAATAGTGCCATAACGTAAACTATATAATTGATTCAGACCACAGGGTTCAAAAAGAGAAGGCATTAAAAATGCATCTGCACCGGCTTCTATAATATGAGATAACTTTTCATCATAGCCAATTTGTATTTGCAGCTGTTCAGGATGTTTAAGAGACCATTGTTTTAATCTGGATTCCAGCTCTAAATCACCTGAACCCAGAATGACAATTTGCACGGGTAATTCTAAAATAGCTTCCATTTGTTCCAGTAAAAGATCTACACCTTTTTGATAAACCAGTCTGGCCACTAAACCTAATAGTAAAATCTCTTTTCCGTCTGAGCGTGTTAATGGCAGCTTAAAGTGATTTTGTAAGGCAATTTTATTGGCGTATTTATCTGTAATATTTTTGGGGGAATAATTTTGTTCAATCATCGGATCATTAACAGGATCCCATTCTTTCATATCAATACCATTGATAATACCGGAAAGTCGTTTGCTGCGATGGCGTAATAAACCGGCCATGCCATAGCCAAATTCTTCTGTTTGAATTTCTTCTGCATAAGTTGGACTGACAGCATTGACCCGATCAGAAAATACCAGTCCGCCTTTGATAAAGGAAAAGTCATCATGGAATTCCAGTTCATGATGATTCCATAATGAAGGGCTAAGTTGTAATGCTTGAAACTGACCCTTTGAATAAATACCCATATGTGCCATATTGTGAATGGTAAAAATAGTGGCTGGTCGGGTCAAAAGATTATTCTGCTTTTTCTCTTCAAATAATAACGCTGCAATTAAGCCGGTTTGCCAGTCGTTACAATGCACAATATCTGCATGCCAATTAAGAGAGGTATAGCCCATTGCAATCTCTACAGCAATATAATTGAGTAGTGCAAAGCGCTTTTCATTATCAATCCATTCATTACCCTGATCATCCTGATAAGGACCACCGCTGCGATTATAAATGGAAAATTCAACCATCCAGACTTTGACATGACTTCCGGGTAACTTAGTTTCTAAAATAGTGGCATAGGGTGTTTGAGCAATATCAGAAGAAAAACCCATATTGCCGGGGAAGCCAGCCTTAGGCAGATTTATGGTGGCAACAGTTTTAACGGATGCTGCCTTTTCAACAGCAGAAGGATAGGCAGGAATTAATACTCTGATATCCTGGTGAAGTGATTTCAGAGCTTTGGGTAAACTGCCGGAAACATCACCTAAGCCACCGGTTTTTACTAAAGGATAAAGTTCACTACTGACAAATAAAATTTTATACTTAGGAGCAGCCAATGTTATTTCCTTCTAACTTTTTTTTCTAATGATTAAACCAGCCAGTGGCGGTAGAGTAATACTGATAGAATGGTCTTTATTCATCCAGGTCTTTTCTTCACTGATAATGGGATCACTATTACCCGTATTTGTGCCGTCATAATAACTGGAGTCTGAATTGAATAATTCCTCATAATGTCCGCCAAAGGGGACACCAATACGATAATTTTTTCTAACTACCGGGGTGAAGTTCAGTACAATAATGACTGAATCATCACGACCATTGCGTTGATAAATTAAAATAGATTGGTCGGAATCATTACAATCAACCCAGTCAAAGCCTTTTTCATCAAAGTCATAATAATGTAACGCAGGTACTTCAGTATAAAGTTTGTTTAGTTGTGCGACTAAATCCTTAATTCCCTGGTGAGCAGGTGAGCCAAGTTCCTGCCATTCTAAGGATTTATTAAAATTCCACTCCGCACGCTGGGCAAATTCACAGCCCATAAAGAGTAACTTCTTACCCGGGTAGGTAAACATAAAGGTATAGAGTAAGCGTAGATTGGCAAATTGCTGCCAACTATCTCCGGGCATTTTTTCTAATAGAGAACCCTTGCCATGGACTACCTCATCATGGGAAAAAGGTAGTAGAAAATTCTCAGAAAAACAATACAATAAACCAAAAGTCAGACGATCATGATGGTAGTGGCGATGTACCGGATCTTTTTGCATATAATCTAAAATATCATGCATCCAGCCCATATTCCATTTCATGGTAAAGCCTAAACCGCCAACCCAGGGAGGACGAGTGACCTGTGGCCAGGAAGTGGATTCTTCGGCAATAATCATCGTGCCGGGATATTCTACATGGGTGATATGATTGAGTTCTTTTAGAAAGTCTATGGCTTCAAGATTTTCATTGCCACCATATTGATTAGGCAGCCATTCACCCTCTTTGCGGGAATAATCGAGATACAGCATAGAAGCCACAGCATCAACACGTAGACCATCTATATGATATTCATCCATCCAGAATAAGGCACTGGCAAATAAGAAGTTTTTGACCTCATTGCGGCCAAAGTTATAAATTAAAGTACCCCAGTCCTGGTGTTCACCCTGACGAGGATCTTCATGTTCATAAAGTGCGCTGCCATCAAATCGAGCCAGGCCATGAGCATCTTTGGGAAAGTGTGCAGGTACCCAGTCTACCAGAATGCCCAGACCATGTTGGTGGCAATAATCTACAAAATATTTAAAATCAGCAATGGTACCGAAACGTCTGCTAGGGGCAAAATATCCGGTTACCTGATAACCCCATGAAGCATCCAGTGGATGTTCTGTGATGGGTAATAATTCAATATGGGTAAAGTTCAGGGGAACTAAATAGTCTACTAAACGATGTGCTAATTCACGATAATTGAGAAAGTTATTATTTTCATCACGATGCCAGGAGCCTAAGTGGAGCTCATAGATGGACATGGGATCATGTGCCCATTGTTTTTCATGACGAGCATCCAGCCATTGCTTATCCTGCCATTGATAATCACTGACAGCCGTGGTGATGGAAGCGGTTGCCGGGCGTAATTCAAATTGATTGCAATAGGGGTCAATTTTTTCCAGTACTTCTCCGGATTGTCGATTGAGAATTTCATATTTATAGAGGTATTCAGCTTCTACGCCGGGAATAAATAGCTCCCAAAGACCACTGCCAGCTCGGGCGCGCATAGGATGACAACGACCATCCCATTGATTAAAGTCACCAATAACACTGACGCGTCGTGCATTGGGTGCCCATGTAGCAAATAATATTCCTGCAATGCCGTCTACTTCAATGGCGTGTGAGCCTAATATTTTATAGCATTGGTAAAGCTTGCCTTCGGTAAATAAATGTATATCAAAGTCACTGATTTGCGGGGCAAAACTATAGGGATAATATTCAATATGCTCATAATCAGTCTTGTCATACCAGCATAATTGTAAATGGGTGTCAGCAGATATTTTAGAGCCAGTTATTTTATATTGAAAAAAATCACTGTCAGGCTGACGCTTAAGAGGCTCTTTTTTTTCATTGATTATTAAGAAAACACTTTCTGCATGGGGCAGATAAAAACGAACTAATTTATTTTTCTGATCAAAACCCAGCACATCGAAGGGATCATGATGCTGAGCCTCGGCAATCAGAGATAAATCATTATTTAAAGCGGGCTGTTTCACGGGTGCTTTTAATGTCTTCTTTGGCATATCTCTTCCTAATCAAGCTTTAAAATATAATCGTATCATTATACTGTCATTTTCTTTGAATAAAATAGTATTTGTCATAAGTCATAAGAAATCTGAGTATAAGTTGACGATGATCATTGTTTCATTATTATATTATGAGAAAATAATATACTGTTCTTTATTTCAGTACTTACTTTTTACAGGGAAATCTTTATAATACTTTCCTGTCTGAACGCCATATTTTAATGCCGTAAACTGGCTATAGGAGTCTTACCGTGTCAACTGATAATTCCTCACGTAATGTAAGTCGTTTAACCCGAGATACCATGGCTATTATTCTTGCAGGAGGACAGGGTTCTCGCCTGAAAGAATTAACTGCATGGCGTGCTAAACCGGCGGTACCCTTTGGCGGCAAGTTCAGAATTATTGATTTTCCCCTGTCTAATTGCGTGAATTCCGGAATTCGTCGTATTGGTGTGGCCACACAATATAAGTCTCATTCTTTAATACGCCATATACAACAGGGCTGGGGACATTTTCGTGGTGAATTTAATGAGTTTGTTGAATTACTGCCAGCACAGCAGAGAATTAAAGAAAACTGGTATCTAGGCACAGCAGATGCGCTTTATCAAAATCTGGATATCATCAGAGCACACAATCCTGAATATATTCTGGTTCTGGCGGGTGATCATATTTATAAAATGGATTATGGCCCTATGTTGGCCAGACATGCTGAAAATGAGGCTGATTTGACAGTGGGGTGTTTTGAAGTACCTCTGGAGGAAGCTAAAGAATTTGGTGTGATGGCTGTGGATGAAAGCAATCGAATTATAGAATTTTCAGAAAAACCTGAAAGTCCCCAGCATGTTCCGGGTAATCCCGATAATGCACTGGCTTCTATGGGTATCTATATTTTTAATGCAGCCTTTCTAATTGAACAGTTGATTAAAGATGCAGATGAAAAAGATTCATCTCATGATTTTGGTAAGGACATCATTCCTGGTGTGGTGAAAAAATATCGTACATTTGCCTACCCATTTAATAATAACAAGGAACAGTACCAGACTTACTGGCGAGATGTCGGAAATTTAGATGCCTTCTGGAAAGCCAACTTAGAGTTGATTGGTGTTTCACCTGAACTTAATATGTATGATGATGAATGGCCTATCTGGACAGCTCAGGAGCAAGTGCCGCCAGCAAAATTTGTGTTTGATGATGATGGACGTCGCGGCATGGCGGTGGATTCTATGGTTTCCGGTGGTTGTATTATTTCCGGTGCAAAGGTTAAGCATTCTTTATTATTTTCTAAAGTTCATGTTCATTCCTATGCAGAGGTTGAAAATTCAGTGATTCTACCTAATGTAGATATTGGACGACATTGTATTATAAAAAATGCGGTGATTGATAAGGGTACGCAGATAGAAGCGGGTACTATTATCGGTGTTAATCAAGAAGATGATAAAAAACGTTTTAGGGTGACAGATAGTGGAATAGTGTTAGTGACACCGGATATGATAGGTCAAAAAATACATACGTTTCGATAGGTTATTTTTTTTAATAGTAATCAGGGAGTTAAGTTCTAAGTGAGTTCGACTGAAAAAAAAGGTAAGTTAAAAGTAGTCTTATGCTGGCATATGCATCAGCCGGAATATCGAGATTTAAGAAAAAATGAGTACCAGTTACCCTGGACTTATCTGCATGTTATCAAAGATTATGTGGATATGGTGGATCACCTGGAAACAATTCCAGGTGCCAGAGCTGTTGTTAATTTCACTCCAACCCTGTTGGAACAAATAGAAGATTATAAGCAGCAGGTTAAAAAGTTTTTACGTAATAATACACCCTTGCGAGATCCTTTGCTGGCTAGTTTGACCAGCAAACAACTCCCTTCCAACCCGCCCTTACGCTTGCAAATTATTCATGATTGCCTGCGCGCTAATCGAGAGCGTTTAGTGGATCGTTTTCCAGCCTATCAAAAACTGGCCAATATGGCTGATTGGTATGTGAATAACCCGGATACTGTATTTTATCTGGAGGAACAATATTTCTTTGATTTATTGACCTGGCATCATCTTGCATGGCTGGGTGAAACAGTTAAACGTAATGATCGTAGAATTAAACGTCTATTACTGAAAGAAAGTGATTATACACTCAATGATCGTTACTTATTAATAGAAGTAATAGGAGAATTATTAGGCAGTATTATTCAACGTTATCGAGCTCTGGCACTGTCTGGTCAGATTGAACTCTCAGTAACTCCCTATGCACATCCTATTGTACCCCTAATGCTGGATATTAATTCTGCTCGAGAAGCAATGCCTGAAGTGCCCCTGCCCAATGAAACTGTTTATCCAGGTGGTGAAGAACGTGTACATTGGCATATGAAGCAGGGTCTGGATATATTTAAAAATCATTTTGGTTTTAAACCGGTGGGTTGTTGGCCATCAGAAGGTGCTGTGAGTAATGCGACGTTAGATATTTTATCTGAATATGGATTTAAATGGACTGCTACAGGGGGTAGTGTACTGAATAATAGTTTGAGTCAGGCGAATATTATTGATGAAGTTTATCAGAATATCGGTGTTCATCGTGCTTATACTGTTAAAGGCTGTTCTGATCTAGAGCCAGCAGAAAAATCTAAAAAATCAGTAGAGAAAAAAGATGAAGCCATTAATATCTTTTTCCGTGATGATGGTTTATCGGATTTAATTGGCTTTACCTATTCCAAATGGCATGCTGATGATGCTGTAGGTAATCTTATAGAACATCTGGAAACAATTTATGACTATAGGGAAGATCAGGAAGGACGTGTAGTCTCTATCATTCTTGATGGTGAAAATGCCTGGGAATACTATCCTGAAAACGGTTATTACTTCCTGACCACACTCTATAAACGCCTTGTAGAACATGAAAATATTGAACTGACAACATTTGCAGAATGTGTTGAACCCAAGTCAAAAACTACAGAGCTGCCTTCGTTGGTGGCAGGTAGCTGGGTGTATGGTTCTTTTTCCACATGGATTGGTGATCAGTCAAAGAACCGTGGCTGGGACATGTTAATCGAAGCAAAAAAAGTCTTTGATAAAGTTGTGGCTAAAGGGGAATTAGATGCCGGGCAGCTTTCCCGTGCGGAGCAGCAATTAGCCGTTTGTGAAGGTTCAGACTGGTTCTGGTGGTTTGGTGATTATAATCCAGCAGATTCGGTGAGTAGTTTTGAATCCTTATTTAGATTAAATTTATCCATTTTGTATCAATATCTAGGGGTGTTACCGCCTAGCTATTTGACTCAGGTATTTACTCAGGGCAGTGGTTCGCCTGCAACTGGCGGTACCATGCGTCCAGGGCAGGAATAATATGAGTCAGGCTCAAAAAGAAGTTTATAATCAGGCTATTCCTTTAGATAAACGGCGTTCCGGGGTGTTACTACATCCTACTTCACTTCCAGGACCTTATGCTAATGGTGTTTTAGGTGAAGATGCCTATCGCTTTGTGGATTTTCTTGAAACAGCAGGTTTTAGTATCTGGCAAACCTTACCATTAGGGCCAACCCATGGTGATGGTTCACCTTATCAGTCACTTTCTGTTCATGCTGGTAATCCAAAACTTATTGATCTGCAATGGATAGTGGATAAAGGCTGGCTTGAGGAACAGGATTTTCACCATTGTCTGGCAGATGTATTTGGTCGTGCACAATGTATATTGTTGGCATTTAATGCATTTCACAAAATTTGTGAAGAGGATGGGCATGATGCAGATTGTGTTGCTTTTGCACAATTTATAGAAGAACAAGCTTTTTGGTTAGATGATTATGCTTTGTATTGTGCTTTGAAAAAAGAACATCAGCAAAAAAGTTGGCTGGACTGGCCGGAAGAGATAAAAAATCGTCGTAAAAAAGCTCTTGATAAGGCGAAAGTTCAACTTAAAAATGAAATTTTTTATTATCAATTTGAACAATACCTGTTTTTTAGTCAGTGGTTATCATTGAAAGACTATGCCAATAATAAAGGTGTTTATCTATTTGGTGATCTACCTATATTTGTGGCACATGATAGTGCTGATGTCTGGGCACAGCGTAAATTTTTTAAACTCGATAAACAGGGTGAATCTGATGTCGTTGCAGGTGTTCCCCCTGATTATTTTTCAGCCACAGGACAGCGTTGGGGTAATCCACATTATCAATGGGATGTTATTGAAAAAGAAAAGTTCAGCTGGTGGGTAGAACGTATAAAAACCCAGCAATATTTATTTGATCTGGTGCGTATTGATCATTTCCGTGGCTTTGAAGCCAGTTGGGAAATTCCTGCAGAGGAAGAAACGGCTATTAATGGCCAATGGGTGAAATCTCCTGGTAAAAAGTTGTTAACTGCTCTGTATAAGGCTTATCCGGATTTATCTCTGGTGGCAGAAGATTTGGGTATTATTACAGCGGAAGTGGATGAGTTAAGAGAAGAATTCAATCTTCCTGGTATGAAAATCCTGCAATTTGCATTTTCAGGTGAAGCTTCAAATCCCTATTTGCCGCATAATCATCAGGTCAATAGTGTGGTATATACCGGTACTCATGATAATGATACCACTTTATCATGGATTGAAAACCTCAATGAAGATGAAAAACAAAATATTCGCCAGTATTTTAATTTCCCCTACGATCCGCTTAATCAGGTGATGATGAGTAGAACTATGGCCTCGGTTGCTAAACTGGCAATTTTACCCTTGCAGGATTTAATGAATTTGGGTGAAGGTTATCGCATGAATACACCGGGCACTGTTGAAGGTAACTGGCAGTGGCGTTTTTCATGGGATCAATTAAGCGATGAAGCGAAAAGTTCAGCACGTCAGATGAATGTGATTTTCGGGCGCTTATAATT
>JADFVK010000041.1 GCA_015222495.1 Pseudomonadota bacterium | reverse complement strand
GATCAGGTTAAAAAAGTACTCAAACAGGAAGAAGAGCGTTTTGCTGAAACCTTAGATCAGGGTATGCACATCCTCGAACAGGTGATTGCCCAATTAAAAGATAAAATTATTCCTGGCGAAACTGTTTTTAAACTCTATGATACTTATGGTTTTCCTGTGGATCTGACAGCAGATGTTGCTCGAGAGCATCAATTGGAAATTGATCGTGCAGGCTATGAACTGGCAATGGAAAAGCAGCGTGAAATGGCTCGTGCCTCCAGCTCATTTGATATTGATTATAATAGTGATATAGAGCTTGAAGGTCAGACTGAATTTTTAGGTTATGAACAACTGCAAAACAATCATGGAAAAGTGACTAATCTAATTGTGGATGGTGAATTATGTGATTCAGTTTCAGCATCCAATGACAATGTTATGATTATATTAGATAGTACCCCTTTTTATGCTGAGTCAGGTGGTCAGGTTGGTGATACCGGTACGATTAAAACTGCTGATGCAGAATTTAATGTTATTGATACCCAGAAAAATGGTGATGTGTTTGTGCATATCGGTCATTTGATCAAAGGTACTTTAAATCTAGGTGATAGTGTTGAGACACAGGTAGCAGCTCTAAAACGTACCAGTATAGCCTGTAATCACTCAGCTACTCACTTATTGCATGCGGCTTTACGCCAGGTTCTCGGTGAACATGTAGGGCAAAAAGGCTCATTGGTGGATAGTGAGAAGCTGCGTTTTGATTTTTCTCATTTTGAAGCTATTGATACTGCTCAATTAAATTCTATTGAAACATTGGTGAATCAACAAATTAGAAATAATCATATTGTTGAAACTCAATTGATGAACATTGATGAAGCAAAAGAGAGTGGTGCTATGGCTCTTTTTGGTGAGAAATATTCTGAGCAGGTGCGCGTACTGAGCATGAGTGATTTCTCTGTAGAGCTATGTGGTGGTATCCATGTACAACGTACCGGTGATATTGGTTTATTAAAAATAACTTCAGAAGCAGGTGTGGCAGCTGGTATTCGTCGTATTGAAGCGGTAACAGGGCAGGGTGCACTGAGCTATATTGAACAAATAGAACAACAAGTTGATCAAAGTGCTGTTTTATTGAAGTCCAATCGGGAAAATTTGACCGATAAGATATCTGCATTATTAGAACGTTCCAGAAAGCTGGAAAAAGAACTGGATCAGATGAAAAGTCAGGTCGCTAGTGCCCAGGGTAATGAGTTAACCGATAATGCTGTTGAAATTAATGGTATTAAAGTATTGGCTGCCAAATTAGAGGGTGTGGATGCCAAAGGTCTGCGTGACACAATGGATCAGCTGAAAACAAAGCTTGGTAGCTGTGCTATTGTACTAGCCGTTGTTACGGGTGATAAAGTCAGTTTGGCTGCAGGGGTCAGTAAGGATAGTACTAAGCTAATCAAAGCAGGGGATTTAGTGAATTGCGTTGCCAGCCAGGTGGGTGGCAAAGGTGGAGGGCGACCTGATATGGCTATGGCTGGTGGTAATCAGCCGGAAAATCTTGAAAAAGCTTTAGCATCAGTTACTTCCTGGGTGAAAGATCAACTAAAATAATTATTGCCTCTCCCTTCATGGGAGGGCTAGTATAAGGGTTCTTTAAATGGCTTTAATTGTACAAAAATTTGGTGGCACCTCGGTAGGTACTACTGAACGTATAGAAAATGTAGCAGATAGAATCGGTCTATTTCGTGATAGAGGTGATGATATTGTGGTGGTTGTTTCTGCCATGAGCGGAGAAACAAATCGACTGATATCATTGGCTCAAAGTATTTCGCAGAAACCAAATGAAAGAGAATTTGATGTATTACTTTCAACGGGTGAGCAGGTTACTATTGCTTTATTAAGTATGGCTCTTAATAAGCGTGGTTATGAAGCACGTTCCTACACAGGTTCACAGGTACATATTCTTACTGATAGTGCTCATAATAAAGCACGGATTCTAGATATTGAAGAAAAGAATCTACGTACAGATTTAGACAAGGGGCGAGTCATTGTCGTTGCTGGTTTTCAGGGAGTTGATGAAGATGGTAATATCACGACCTTGGGGCGTGGAGGCTCAGATACTACTGCTGTGGCAATAGCTGCTGCTCTGAAAGCGGATGAATGTCAGATTTATACGGATGTAGATGGAGTTTATACTACAGATCCAAGAGTTGTGCCTGAAGCAACACGCCTGGAAAAGATTACCTTTGAAGAAATGCTGGAAATGGCCAGTCTGGGTTCTAAAGTATTACAAATCAGAGCAGTTGAATTTGCCGGTAAATATAGTGTCCCACTGAGAGTATTATCGAGTTTTGATGAGCCTAATTTTGATGATGAGGGTGCCAATGGTACTCTGATTACCTTTGAACAAGATGGAGAGGAAAGTGAAATGGAACAGGCATTAATTTCTGGTATTGCCTTTAATCGCGATGAAGCCAAGTTAACTATCTTAGGTGTACCTGATGAGCCTGGTGTTGCTTATAAAATATTAGGTCCTATTGGTGATAGTAATATTGAAATTGATATGATTATCCAGAATATTGGTGCTGATGGCACAACAGACTTTACTTTCACCGTACATCGTAATGATTTAGAAGCGGCTCAGGAGGTTTTAACCAATACTGCTCAAGAGCTGGGTGCGAGAGAAGTCATTGGCGATGATAAAATTGTCAAGATTTCTATTGTTGGCGTAGGGATGCGTTCACATGCAGGTATTGCCAGTACCATGTTTAAAGCTTTGGCAGAAGAAGGTATCAATATTAATATGATCTCAACTTCTGAAATCAAAATTTCAGTCGTTGTGGATGAAAAATACCTGGAGTTGGGTGTAAGAACATTACATGCTGCTTTTGACCTGGCAGAATAAAAGGTTAAACGCTAATAGTATAAAGGAGAACTATAGTGCTTATTTTAACTCGTCGTGTTGGTGAAACATTAGTCATTGGGGATGATGTCAGTATCACGGTATTAGGGGTAAAAGGAAACCAGGTGCGTGTAGGAATTAATGCTCCTAAAGATGTTTCGGTACATAGAGAAGAGATCTATGAGCGTATTCACAATGAAAAAATTCCTGAAGATGAGAGTAATACGGAAAAAAGTTAAAAAAAGACTTTACCTGAACGCTAACTAAGGGTATCCTAGCGTTCAAATTTTGGAGAGGTGGCCGAGCGGCTGAAGGCGCTCCCCTGCTAAGGGAGTATACGGTTTATCCCGTATCGGGGGTTCGAATCCCCCCCTCTTCGCCATAATTTGATTGAATTAGATATAAGTTACTAAATTCTGGTTGACAAAACCGGCTTAAAACTTCATAATTCATCCTCTTTTTGAAGCACTGTCTAGTGTAAAAAAAGATTTGCGCTCGTAGCTCAACTGGATAGAGTACTCGGCTACGAACCGAGCGGTTACAGGTTCGACTCCTGTCGAGCGCACCATTAATTCAATAAATCAAGGGTTTACAGTTTAGCTGTAAGCCTTTTTTTTTGCCAAAAATAAAACATAACATGAACTCCATGCTAATTGAAAATGTTCCAGCTTGCTTATACAAATGATAACAATTCTTAATTATAATTAATGTCCATTTAAGGCTGATGTAATACAGCCTGGTGTATTATCTTACACATGGAAGATAAAAATATCTTCAAAACACTTAAAAATATAAAAGGATAATAATCATGAAAACTTTAACAACTTTAATTGCCGTGGCAGCTACTTCTTTTGCATTAAATGCAAATGCTTTTAATGTCGATGAATTAACAATTGGAGAAGTATTCCCTATTCAAAGCATTACTTATCAACAACCAGTGAATAGTACTTCCCTCCCTAATGAAATGGTTTGGAGCAGTGAAAAAGAAAGTTACTTTTTAATTTCAAGTCAGGAAAACTCAGTTGCAGGTGCTTTGCTTGAATTGAAAAACAATCCTCCTGCTGCAGGCGGTTACTCTAAAGAAGTATTTATCTATAATGAGATGGCTGGTGAATATCATCTTCAATAAAACCAGCTAATTTAAGGGTACGACTCCAAACGTACCCTTGTTTATTTAAAAGGACAATATAATCCTTTTAACAATAATAATATTTTAAGTCATTCTTTACTTAAAACAATCATGTTTTTTCAAGTCAATGCTGGCTCTAAAGTACGAATAAGGTTTCCCTCCAATATGAGGATGAGGAACCCACCATAAAAACCATTCAGAATTATATCCTGAAAAAATAATAGGCACTTTTTTTGATGAACAATTTTTATTACTCACTACTACATGACTAACATCATTTGTCCATGTCATCATCCAGGTGGATTGCTGTTCATAACATTGTTGCCATAGTTTTCTGGTTTCTTTATTAGACCCACTTCTAACCAAATCATGGCAATTGCCAATTACAGGTTGAATTAACTCAATATAATTATAATTTTTATCACTGATACCTTGAGCTAAAGCCTTACCATCAATATCAAGAAATAATACTTTTATTTTAGAAGATATTTTGTCCTTGTTTTTAGGTGTTTTATAATCAAGAACAATATAAATAGAACCATGAGTAATTGAGTGCCAATAACCATAACCAAGAATTAAGCCTGTAATAACAACCAGAATTAATATTATTTTCATAAATCCCTTCATGTAAATTTAAAATTATTAACATTTTATAGATGATATATCTTCCCAGCTTTATAGGTTATTATTAATCCTAGGAACGCCTTGTTAGCAATGTATTGATTGCTTATCCCATATGACTGCTTCAAGACATTCTAGCATTTGATAGATTGCAATTGCTTGTTGGGCTTCTTTCACTGGTGTTTTTCTTGTAGATTTCAAAAATGCGTGAATGATTTTTAAATTACCATCTTTTGATTTAGAAAAAAGCACCCTTGATGATTCTTTACCATTGTCAATTCTGAGCTTATAAATAGTACCTTTATATTTCCAAATTTTTGAATTTAAAGTTTTAAGATGTTTGCAATGATAAACATTTCCATGCTGCACATAAGATTGAAACTTATTATATATCTTAATACAAAGCCCTTCTGATATGCCGTCAAAAAATAAATATAAAGGGCGAGTCATTTTGTTTTTTTCAACCAAAAGTATATTCATAGAGTCTTATTTATTTGTAAAATATGATGACCATGCTGTGTAGTATGAGCAAAGCACAGAGTCGCTTGTGTATGAATAAGCATCTGTTATGAATTTTTGCCATCTTTAATGTAAAGAATTACTAATGCCACAAGATAAGAAAAAATAGCGCCTGTTTGCAGCCAATATGGTGTCGTTGATTGTCCTTCTCGCAACACCAGAGTAAGTGTATTTGACATATTTACCGAGCTTAAACCGAGCACAGTTATAGCAAGAACAATGATTGCATTTAAAGCGACTGAACGATGTTGAGACGCTGAATAAAAAAGAGCGATATACGCACACACTGCAAAAGAAATTATTTTGTCCTGATATGCATAAAATGGCGTATCGTAATACACGAATAGCACTGGTACTTTAATGCTGAAATAATGTTGTGGTCTAATGGCACCGGACACTTTAATAAGACTTCAAGGGCTTGTGCCTTGCACCGATTTTATTCATCTCTTGAATCTGTATCATTTACATCAAGTTGTCCTGACATACGGCGTCTGATATGTGACCATGACATGCCGATGCTTAATACACATGATACTAATACAAGGATGATATAAGTTATGATTTCGATACTGTTTGCAGATACGATGCCTAAATCAATGACTACCCATAGTAAAGTTCCAAAAAAGGCAAAGGCAAGTACTAGACCTATGATGCCTAAAGATGTAATCGTGGCACGGATATAAATAGCCCAACCAATGAGTAAAACCACGCTACAGAAAATCATCAATGGTTGAAAGCCTTGCTCAAGGCTTTGACTAGCCCAGTGATAAAATGAATAATCTGTTGGGTTATACGTCGCAAAAACTAAAATTAATGCAAAAAATAAGCGTATAAAAAAACTTGCGGAGTTAAAAGTCTTGTTTGCCATTAAATATTCCATGATATTTTGTTAAACTGGACTACAATTATAACTGAGTTACTTACATTATAGGAAAGTTCATTGAAAGAAAAAAATAAATTAGTGGTCGCTATTTCTTCCAGGGCCTTATTTGATCTGGAGGAAGGTCATGAAATTTATATGAATCAGGGTGTTGAAGCTTATTGTCAATATCAGATCGAACATGAAGATGAGCTTTTAGAACCTGGTGTTGCTTTTACGCTGGTGAAAAAATTACTGGCTTTAAATGATAATAATTCAGATGTAGAAAAAGTAGAAGTTATTTTACTCTCAAAAAATAGTGCAGATACTGGTCTAAGAATTTTTAACTCTATCGAAAGCCATAACCTTCCCATTGTCAGAGCTGCTTTTACCAGCGGTGATTCACTTTATCGTTATATTAAACCCTTTGGTAGTGATTTATTTTTATCTGCTGAGCCTAATGATGTACGCGAAGCTCTGGAAATGGGATTTGCGGCGGCTGCTATTTTGCCTTCTGCCAGTCGTAGTAATGATGATGGCCCTCTAAGAATTGCTTTTGATGGTGATGCCGTATTATTTTCTGATGAAGCGGAAAAAATCTATAGAGAAGGGGGCTTGGCTGCTTTTGATGCCTTTGAACAATCAGCAGCCAATGATCCTTTACCAGGTGGTCCGTTTAAAGATTTCCTTGCTTCCTTACATCGTTTACAAAAAGAATATTCCTTTGATGATTCACCCATTCGCACTGCATTGGTTACAGCACGAGGAGCTCCTGCACATGAAAGAGTGATTCGAACTTTACGAGCCTGGGATATTCGCATTGATGAGGCGATCTTTTTAGGTGGTAAATCTAAAGGGGAATTTTTAAAAGCCTTTGGCGCAGATATTTTCTTTGATGATCAAAGTGGGCATTGTGAGTCAGCAGCAGAGCATGTCCCTGCTGCTCAAGTTTTACATGGCGTGGCGAATCAATAATGGTTAAAAGTACCTTTCTCGCCTGGGTGTTCAGAATGCCTTTGATAAAACGTTGGTCGTTGATGTTTTGTCATAAGCCGGAAAGTATTGCTGAACATTCTCATCAAGTGGCGGTGGTTGCTCATTTGCTGGCACTCATTTATAACAAACAATGTACTGATCAAGTTCCACTCATTCCAGAACGGGCAGCTACCATTGCTTTGTATCATGATCAGATTGAAATATATACCGGGGATTTAGTCACCCCCATAAAGTATCACCATCAGGAATTGACCCAAGAGTTTAAAAAACTGGAATTTATGGCAGAGAATATGTGTCTAGATACCTTGCCGGAAGAACTGAGAGAGGATTTTTCCAGTATTTTACTATCTGAAAATATTGAACCGGAATATGCCAGAATTGTAAAATCAGCGGATGTTTTATGTGCTTATATTAAGGCTCTAGATGAACTCAAACATCATAATTATGAATTTGAACATGTGAAATTAAATCTGGAGAAGAAGCTGGAAGAACTTAAACAGTATCCGGAAGTGGATTACTTTATAAAAACATTTATTGATTCCTGTGTAGTTTCATTAGATAAGCTGACTAATCAGAGTGAGTAAAGCGATAAATTACCGGGATCAAAATTAAACTCACCAGCATGGAGAAACTGAGTCCCCAGACTATGACGACAGCTAAAGGCTGCAGCATTTCGGCTCCTTCACCAAAGCCAATGGAAAGAGGCAGCATTCCAACTACTGTTGTTATGGTGGTCATGAGAATAGGGCGTAGTCTTAAGCGGGCAGCACGTGCAATGGCATCATTAATTTTTATATTAGCCTGTCGTTCAATTTCAATTTGCTCTACTAGTACAATGGCATTGTTCACTACAATGCCTGAAAGCATGATTAAACCTAACCAAACCGGCATTGATAAGGGCAGTTCCCGACTATAAAGTCCTGCTGCTACACCGATAATCATAAATGGTATGCCTAATAAGATGACCAGAGGATTTTTTAAGGATTCATATTGTACGGCCATAACCACAAAGACCAGAAATATGGCCAGGGCAAATAAAATCAGACTCATATCTTGACTAGCTTTTATGGCCTCATTTTCACCACCATTATATAAAATATAGCCTGTAGCTAGGTTGAAATCTTTTAATTGATGTTCTACTTCAGCCATAACCTGCATTTGATCATCATCATCAATGAGGCTGGCGGTGACTTCGACAATACGCTGCTGATTATC
>JADFVK010000003.1 GCA_015222495.1 Pseudomonadota bacterium | reverse complement strand
TCGGGTATAATAGGCGTTCTAAATTGTTTATCCGGTAGAATGATTTTTACATCAGGATTCCCATTCACAATAACGTCTGCAAGATAGTTCAGAGTTTTTGTGCCACTATCAAAACTATGAGTTATTTTGAATAATTCCGGATGTGTTTCTAAAAAAGTGACCGTGGCCTCACCTGCTGCAAAGGTTGGATGTTCCAGAACATTTTCCAGAAAGGCAATATTGGTTTTAACTCCTCGAATTCGAAATTCCCGTAAGGCACGATTAATCCTTTGCACTGCTCCTTCCAGGGTTCTTCCCCATGATGAAACTTTCACCAGCATAGAATCAAAAAATGGAGAAATTTTAGCACCCGGATAGGCAGCTCCTACATCCAGGCGAATACCAAAGCCACCGGCACTTCGATAGGCTATGATAGTACCATAATCAGGCATAAAGTCTTGCTGTGGATCTTCAGTAGTAATTCGACATTGGACGGCAAAACCATGACAGTGTATAGAATCCTGAGAGGGGATATTAATTTCCGGATCGCTTAATTTGTAGCCTGCTGCAATATGAATTTGACTGCGGACAATATCAATTCCCGTAATTTCTTCTGTAATTGTGTGTTCAACCTGAATCCTCGGATTCACTTCAATAAAATAGATCTGCTCATCTTTATCAACCAGAAATTCTACTGTTCCTGCGTTATAGTAGCCAACTTTCTGGCATATTTTTTTGGCATAATTATAAAGCTTTTGTCGGGTTTCCTGCTTCAGTGTAATACTGGGGGCAACTTCTATTACCTTTTGAAAACGACGCTGTACTGAACAATCTCTTTCATAAAGGTGAACCAAATTACCGTATTGATCGCCAATAATCTGTACTTCAATATGCTTAGGAGAATCAATATATTTTTCCAGAAATACAGTGTCATCACCAAAAGCATTGCCAGCCTCATTTCTGGCATCTTTAAATGCATGCTCTAACTCATCAGCATGACGGATAATACGCATACCACGACCACCGCCACCTGAAGCAGCTTTGAGCATAAGAGGATAACCAATTCTTTGTGCTTCCTGATGGGCAATTTCATAAGTATCTAATTTTTGTTGACTATCCTCTATCACTGGAAGGCCGGCGGCAATGGCATTATTTTTTGCCATAACCTTGTCGCCTAACTGCTGCATGCTTTCAGCTGATGGACCAATAAAAATAAGGGACTCTTCCCGACAGCGTTTTGCAAACTGGACATTTTCTGATAGAAAGCCATAACCGGGATGAATAGCATCGACCTTTTGCAATTTTGCTATTTCAATAATAGCTTCAATATCCAGATAGGGTTTTAAGGGATCATCATCCAGACCTATTTGGTAAGCTTCATCTGATTTGTATCGGTGAGGTGAAAAACGATCGACATGAGTATAAATTGAGATAGTTTTAATTTTTAGTTCTGCAGCTGCACGCAAAATTCTTATCGCTATTTCACCACGATTGGCCACTAATATTCTTTGAATTGCTTTGATCATTACTTTCTCTCATGTCAATCAGGATTATATGAGCTTGAATACGATTTCCTAGCTATAGAGTAATTTTGACCAGCGCCCTTCATCTTTCATTTGCTGCTTTAAATTATTCCAGGCCTCTTTTGAGCCTGCAGCATGAGTCATCACCATATCAAGTGATGGTGCAATATTATCAAGGCCAGCAATAAAAACATAAGTATCAGGCTTTTGAATTAATCCCCAGGCATCCTGCAGATTATCTTTCAATGAATTTTCCAGAGCCTTTTCTTCACCCGATAGTGCTCTTTTGGTTAAGGCATTAAAAGCACGAAATGTCTCTTCATTGTAATAATTCACTAAGTCATTATTTTGATCATTCATATACAAGAGATCCAAACCGGTCTTAGCACCATAAAATAATCTAACCTGTCCTTCCCAGTTACCTTTTTGTTTATATATCTGTTCTATAAAAGCACGAAATGGCGCAATGCCTGTTCCAGTCCCAATCATGACTATATTGGCACTTTTATCAGCAGGGATAACAAATGGACTTTTATAAGGACCGGTAATGGCAATATTCTCCCCGACTTTGGCATCACATAAATAATTCGATGCCCTGCCAGGATACTGTTCTCCACTAAAATCATCAGTGTAAAAACACCGGCGTACAAGAATAGTCAGCTCAATACCATCTTCTGAAGAGACTTCATTTCCCTTCACAATAGAATACCTTCGTTTGTGCTGTGTACTTCCAAACTCATCCCTGCCTGGAACAATAACCCCAATAGATTGTCCTTCACGAAACCGAAAAGATGGCTCATCAATATATAAAACCAACTCTCTGACTTCATCCGTATTAATATCAGTTATTCGTGAAGTGTGCCTAAGCTCTGCCTGTAATGATGACTCATTTAATATTTCATTCATGATTATTCCCAGGTATCAGTATATTCAAATAATTAATTTCAGTTATCAATACTAATTATTAATAAAACAAATAGTTAACATAATAAGCATTAAGAAACACTATTCTATACAATCCATTATAAATCAACAACTTTTTTACAATAAACTTACAATTCATGATGTTTCTGACTCAGAAACCGTCAATCATTAAGCAAAACCTATTTCCTTTAATGCCATTTTAATTTCATCCAGAATAACAGGATCATCGATGGTTGCAGGCACTTTGTAGGATTCACAATCAGCTATTTTTTTCATCGTGCCTCTGAGAATTTTACCAGAACGGGTTTTAGGTAAGCGTACAATAGTCACTACTTTCTTGAATGAGCACACAGGACCAATTTTTTCTCTGACCAGAGCAATAACCTCTTTATACAAATCAGCATTATCACGCTCAACACCACTTTTCAGTACAATTAAGCCCACGGGTAGTTCACCTTTTAGTTTATCTGCAGCACCAATAACAGCACACTCTGCCACATCCGGATGGGCGGCAATAACTTCCTCAATTGCTCCCGTTGAGAGGCGATGACCTGCGACATTAATAATGTCATCTATACGACTCATTACCCAGATATAACCATCTTCATCTTTATAGCCGGCATCTCCTGTTAAGTAATAACCGGGGTGGGTACTTAAATAGGATTTAATAAAGTGTTCATCTTTGTTCCATAGAGTTGGCAAACAACCTGGAGGCATGGGCAGCTTAATCATAATACTGCCTATTTCACCATCAGCAACCACTTTACCGTCATCATTTAAAACATCAATTTGATAACCGGGAACCGCACAGGCAGGTGAACCCGGCTTGACCGGAAGTTGTTCAATGCCCAGACAATTAGCTGCGATAGCCCATGCAGTTTCAGTTTGCCACCAATGGTCAATAACCGGTACATTAAGTAACTCTTCAGCCCACGCCAATGTTGGCGAATCACAACGCTCACCTGCTAAAAAGAGTGTTCGGAAATTGCTCAGATCATATTTTTTACAATATTCACCCTTGGGATCTTCTTTTTTGATAGCACGAAAGGCCGTGGGAGCAGTAAACATCACCTCTACCTTATATTCTTCAATTACCCGCCAAAATGCACCTGGATCAGGTGTTAAAACCGGCTTCCCTTCATAGATAATCGTGGTATTACCATTCAGCAATGGCCCATAAACAATATAGGAATGTCCCACCACCCAACCAACATCAGAAGCTGCCCAATAAACTTCTCCCGGTTGAACATTATAAACATTACGCATACTCCAGAGCATAGCAACAGCATGACCACCATTATCACGCACCACTCCTTTTGGTATACCGGTGGTACCAGAGGTGTAAAGAATGTAAAGGGGATCGGTAGCTGCCACTGAGACACAATCAGTAGGCTCTGCCTGCTCACAAGCTGACTGCCAGTCAATATCACGCCCGTCCAACATAACCGCTTGAGCCTGTGGACGTTGAAAAATAAGCGTATTGTCAGGCTTATGCTGTGCGAGCTCAATGGCCTGATCAAGTAGCGGTTTGTATTCAATCACTCGGGATATTTCGATACCACAAGAAGCTGAGAGAACAATCTTAGGTTTAGCATCATCTATTCTTGTGGCCAGCTCAGCTGCAGCAAAACCACCAAATACCACTGAGTGTACAGCTCCAATTCTTGCACAAGCCAGCATTCCCATAGCAACCTGCGGAATCATCGGCATATAAATCAGCACCCGATCACCCTTTTCAATACCCTGTGATTTCAGCACACCGGCAAGGCGTGCAACTTCATCCTGCAGTTCACGAAAAGTATAGCTCTGTTTGGTATCTGTTACCGGACTATCATAGATAATTGCGGTTTGATCAGCTCGTCCCTCATCAACGTGACGATCCACTGCGTTATAGCAAGTATTAAGCATACCGCCTTTAAACCAGTGATAAAATGGTGCATCAGAATCATCCAGTACTTGATCCCACTTTTTATCCCAGACAATATTCTCTGCAGCTTTTGCCCAGAATTCTTCAGGATGCTCCATTGATAACTTATATGTCTCTTTATAACCCATTGCCATTATATTATTCCCCTACT
>JADFVK010000040.1 GCA_015222495.1 Pseudomonadota bacterium | reverse complement strand
GTATCGACAAGTGTTCAGGCTAAACCGGAAAGCGGGAAAAAATTCAAAGACTGGACGGTTGTTTGTGAAAAACTACCCAAGACAGGTAAAGACGTTTGTAATATCTTTCAAAATGTGACAAATGAGAAAAAGAAAGTGGTATTACAAGTTGCTATTGGTTATTTACCGGGTATGGATAAACCACAAGTGCTTTTAACCTTACCATTGGGTGTTTTATTAGAAGCGGGCATGGAGTTTAAGGCAGGTAGTGCTAAAGCAGTACGATTACCGTTTAAGGTTTGTGTCGCTAAAGGTTGTGTTGCTATGAGCATACTGGATGACGCAACGATTAAGGGAATGAAAACCGGAAGTAAGGGTGGTGTTAAATTCGCTGTTGCTAAGGATAAAGTGGTAGAAATTCCTGTGTCTTTAAGTGGGTTTACCGCAGCATTTAATTCATTGAAATAAGATAATTACTACTTAGGAATATTTATTTACCTAAGTAAGTGTGCATCCGTAAATTGTTCTTGATCTTACTTCCCCCTTCTTTAGAAGGGGGATTGAGGGGGTTGAGAAATCAGCAACTTAAACCCCCTCGTCCCCTTGCCTTCGTGGGCCCTACTTTTGGTAAAAAAGGGGGCACAGGATAACTTCTTTGCAAGCAAAATAGTAAAAGCTAAGAGCAAAAAAATAGCTATTTACGCCCCGCAGGAAGTGCTCTTGGGGTACGGATAGTCACTAAGTAGTGTTCTAGTCTTCACATTCCCGGCATTTTAGGCATTTGCATTAATGAATAATCAGCTGGAATGGACATTTGTACACTGCTGATATTATCTGTTGAAAGTTTTTCCAGTTGAGTTTTCATTTTCACAGAACCATCCGCAGCAAAAAGACGTGTCTGTAGAGGAATACCATTGAGTTCAGCAATGGGAATACTTTTTCCTCCTATCATATTTTGCATGCGCTTCATATAGGCCTGCATACTCATCAGTGCATCAGAGTCCTGAGCGGAAATGCCCAGTTTACCTGCTTCAGTCATGCAAACTTCACTGACTTTAAGACCGTCAGTATATGTTTCATAAATAGTGCATTGAATACCACTAATGCTTTGTGTCTGAGTTGTTTTTTTCTGCTCTACTTTAGCTTGTATGGTCTCCTCTCCCACTCTGGATAGATGGTTATTCATCATCTGTTCCACCTGCTTTCTTTGTTCGGGTGGCATAGTTTTTATTTTTTCCATCATGCGTTCACGCATTACTTTCATTTGCTGCTTAGCCTGATTGGCTTGTTCGAGCATATCTTTTTCTGTCATTGACAAATATTGTTTTTTGTTAGCTTCTACATGAGTGATGGTACCGGTTTTACTATCATAAAGACTATAGTTGTTTTCTTGACCGGGCGGAGTAAAGCGAATTTTTCCATCCTTAATTTGCATCGTATTACTAGTGCTTTGTGTGCTGCTGCTTTGTTTGTAGACGACGGTGGCATCAGCAAAAATAGCCTGAGAAAAAAATAAAGTACTGGCTCCTATAAGCAGAGCCATTGAATGAGATTGTTGTTTTTTCATGTATTAATTACCATTATGTTTGTTTAAAAATAATTGTAAACGTTATTGATGATTTAAACTAGAGCCTTCAGCCAAATATAGAGTTAAATGACGCGATCATTACCACCATCTATAGGAACTTGCGCTGCAGTGGTTTTTGCAAACAATGAACCACACATTTCTGCTGCTAATTCAGCTACATCTTTTGAAGTAATTTCAGTTTTAAGTAAATTATTGGTTTTATATGCTTCTATCGTCATTCCATAATGTTCAGCTCTGGCTGCTAACACCTCAGGAGTCCAGATGGCGGTATCAAAAACTGCATTGGGATGTAAAGTATTGATGCGTATATTATCTTTTCCCCATTCTAGTGCTGCCACTCTGGCTAATTGATTTAATGCCGCTTTAGCAGAAGAGTAGGCTGCAGCACCAGGGCCGGGGGCAGGTACATTTTTTGAACCCATGGCAATAATACGACCACCATTGGGTGCTAGTTTTAAAAGTGGATGAGCCTTACTCAGCAGAGATACGTTAGCATCCAAATTGATATCCATTACCCGACGCCAGTCTTTTAGCGATAATTCCTCAATACGACATCCCCCTGGAAAGATGCCGGCATTAAGGATCAGCATATCCAGACCACCAAAATGACGTAGGGTTTTATCCAGTGCCTCTATAATGGCATCTTCATCAGTCACATCACAGCAGATGCCTAAATAATCTGAGCGTTGGTAGAGTGATTCAATTTCAGGCAATATATCTAGTGCGACAACACAAGCACCACGGGTCAATAAAGAATCTACACAGGCTTTTCCTATACCAGTGACTGCTCCTGTGACCAGGGCGATTTCACCAGAGAAATCTGAACTTCCAGCAGAAGATTTAGATGATTTTTTTAACTTTGCTTGCTCTAATTCCCAATATTCTACATCAAAAATATCCTGAGATGGCAATGCCTGAAAACCTCCTAACTGAGTTGCTCGCAGGATGATATCGATTGTATGCTGATAAATATCTGCCACAATTTCAGCATCTTTAATCGATTTACCCATAGTGATCATGCCGGCTTTTTGATCAAGTATTATCCGTGGAAGGGGATCCAGCATGGTTTTTTGCTGACCATCATGAGGTGTTTTTGCCCCAGCTGTAAAATAACTTTGATAATTAGATATATAGCTATTAATACTGGAATTTAGTTCAGCGCCTAACATAGGAAATTGTTTAGTTCGAATGACATGATCAGGTGTGGCAGGACCTTGTTGGCTAATATGTGCAATTTGTGGATGATTGGCAAATGCCAGAGTTTGTGGCGTTCTTTGCTGATGTAAGATGACAGGATAATGTAAATGAGCAGATATTTCATTTCTGAGTCGGGCAATATGAATAGCACTGATATTTTCTGACTCTAGAGAAGTATTGATATAAGTGGATTCGACCTCTAAAGCACGCTGCTGATCTAAATAATCTTCTGCCATAGAAACCAGTTGTATCATTCGGTCATAGGATTCTTTAGCACTATCACCAAAAGAGAAAATACCATGATTCATGAGTACCATACCAATGGTTTCATTGGTCACTTCTTTGGGAAATAATTCTGCACAGATACGGGATAAGTCAAAACCAGGCATAACATAGGGAATAACAACCACTTTATTACCATAAATAGATTGAATTCTTTCCTTGCCATTGGTGGTATTAGTAATACTCACTACTGCATCTGAATGAGTATGATCGACATATTTATAGGGTAATAGGGCGTGTAATATTGTTTCAACAGAAGGTCCGGGAGCACTGGCCAGAGTCATATTTGTTTTGAGCTCATTGACCATCTGAGCATCACTTAGAACATCTAATTGAGACAGTTTTAATAAGTGATTTAATTTCACAGGCGCATAACCTTCAGCTTCAATGGTTTCCAAATCCCAACCACTACCTTTAACATATAAAATACTTTCCTTTTCTCCCAGAATATTTTCCTGCTCGATTTTTACCGAAGTATTTCCTCCTCCATGTAATACAAGAGACTTATCCTGTCCCAGTAAACGGGAACTATAAACCCTCATATCCAGATCATTATCAAAAGCTTGTGCATCATGTTCATTCCAGAGGTTTTGCATACATAATTCCTGTTATTTTTTATTGGGCTGAGCATATATATAAAACAGCACAGAGTCAAATAACTCCTCTCACCTCTCACCTCTTTCCCTCTCTGCCGTTTACTGAACATTCATTGCCGGTTTGCCATTTACCCTGTCTTAATTTAAATAAAATAAAATTATAAGTGTTTGATAAATAGTAATAACTAAAAGTTGGTATGTGCTTTGCTTTATAGAAAACTATAGAAAATAAAAACGGTGAGTAAAATGGCTTTTAGCTTTGATAAATTTTTGGGACCAGTAGATGATTCATTACTACTGCGTGCCAGAAGATCAGAGATCTTAGCTTCAAATCTGGCCAATGAAGACACTCCGGGATATCAAGCAAAAGATATAGATTTTAAGGCAGCTATGTCGGATGCCATGGGAAATTCCTCTGAATTTAAAAGAGGAACTCTAAAAATGGCAACCAGTAATGAAAAGCATATCCAAACTAGCCAAAATCGATTTTCAGCAGATATTATGTATCGAAATCCTTATCAGCCTTCATTGGATGGGAATACAGTGGAAACCGGTATTGAGAAAACTGAATTTTCAGAAAACTCAGTTCATTATACGGCCAGTTTAAGGTTTCTAACCGGTAAATTTAAGGGGTTGACCAAAGCCATTAAAGGTCAATAAAATTTTAGTGTTTAGTGTTTAGTTTTAAGTAAAAGATAAATCAGGAGTTTAGTCATGGGACTGTTTAATAATTTCAATATCTCTGGTTCGGCAATGACGGCTAATACGGTTCGCATGAACCTGGTGGCTAGTAATCTAGCAAATGTTAATAGTGCAGCCAGTAGTGTTGAAGGAACTTATAAGTCCAGACAGGCAGTTTTTAAGACAGTCATGGATGAGTTTTCAAATGATCCATCGGTAGCAAGAGTGGGTATTGATCGAATTGTGGAAAGTGATGAGCCCTTAAAAGCACAATATCAGCCAAACCATCCTAATGCCAATGAAGATGGCTATGTTTTTATGCCCAATGTGAATCCAGTAGAAGCCATGGCAAATATGATTGATGCTTCGCGTTCATATCAGACTAATGTAGAAGTTCTTAATACTACCAAACAATTGTTGATGCAAACCATCAATATGGGTAAATAGGGAAAACCATGATTGATGATGAATTTTTAATGTTGAATGATTTAAACACTATGGAAAGGTTATCTAATTCTATTATTTACAATTCAACATTATATTTTAGTGTTTGTTCAGGGGAAAAATAATGGAAGCCATTAGTAACAATACAGAGCTTTATGATAACTTGGGACTCTCTAGAACAAGTGAGCCTGAGGTAGAAGAATCTAAATCTGACCAGTTTATGCGTCTTATGTTAGCTCAACTGGAAAACCAGGATCCTCTGGAACCCCAGGATGATGGTGAATTCCTGAGTCAGTTGGCACAAATGGAAGCTGCTGCCGGGATCAGTGAATTACAAGATTCATTTGACAATTTTAGTGCTGCCATGCAGTCCAATTCAGCTCTGCAAGCCTCTAGTCTGGTAGGGCGTAGTGTGTTGGCTCCAGGGGGCTATGCACAATTGGAAACAGGACAATCAGTGCAGGGTGAAATTAATCTTAGCTCTTCAACTACCAACCTGTCTATTGAAATTACAGATGCTGCAGGTCAGTTAGTTAGGAACATTCCTCTGGGTACACAGGCTTCAGGTAGTGTTCCTTTTAGCTGGGATGGAACAGATGAGGCCGGCAATTATATGCCACCAGGTGCGTATAAAGTTCGCGCAACAGCAGCTATCGGTACTGAAACAGTTGAACAGGAAGTTTTAGTGGCGGCTAAAGTAGATAGTGTCACCATTGCTCAGAATGGACAAAGTGTCAAATTAAATCTGGCAGGCTTGGGTAGTATCAGCTTATCTGAAGTAAAAGAAATTCGTTAATTTTTGTCATTCCTGCATCAGCAGGAATTTAACAGACATTTGGCAGGAGGTATATCATGCCCTTTCGTATCGGTTTAAGTGGTTTAAATGCTGCACAGGCAGACTTAAAAGTCACATCTAATAATATTTCCAATGTTAGCACCATTGGTTTTAAACAATCCCGTGCTGAATTTGCAAATGTATATGCAACTTCCAAGGGCGGTTCAGTCGCCACAGCTATTGGTAGTGGTGTACGTCTGGCGGCAACAGCACAACAATTTACCCAGGGTAATTTGATTTTTACAGAAAACAACCTGGATTTGGCGATTACCGGAGATGGATTTTTCTCCATGAATGATACATCGGGTAATGCTGTTTATACTCGAAATGGTCAATTTAAAGTGGATGGTGATGGTTTTGTCGTGGATAATACAGGTTCAAGACTTCAGGGTTATGGTGTGGACGAGGCAACCAATCAGATTAATACAGGTGTTATCACTGATTTAGAAATTATTGCCACTAATATTGCACCTAAGGCAACTGAAACCTCATCATTTGTTGCTAATATTGACTCACGGGAATCTATCCCTGCTAATGTATGGGGTATGGATGCTAATGGCACAGTTGATCCTCTCAGTTATAATCATACGACTTCATTTACCTCTTTTGATTCATTAGGTAATGAAATGCAAACATCACTATATTTTAGGAAAACAGCTACAGGAGATTGGGATGTAGGGATAAAACAAGTAGATGCCAATGGAAATATTTTTCAAAATCTTGGTATCGCTGCTGCTGCCGGTCCACCACAAATTCTTGTTATTGATGCAGCAACACCTTTGGATAATATTACGTTTAATAACAATGGTACACTTGATGCTTCATCTACGCTCAGTGCCGATGGTAAAATAGAATTTACGGTTGATTTGTCAGCGCCAACAAATCCGGTAATGACTGCAGGAGGTGGTACTCTAATCTCTCAAAATATTGTAATTGATCTTAATGACCTGACTCAGTATGGGGCTAATTTTGGTATTACCAATTTAACTCAAAATGGTTTTGCGACAGGTCAGTTATCAGGTATTGAAATTGATCAAAGTGGTATTGTTCTGGCTCGCTTTACTAATGGTCAGTCCAGTAATTTAGGTCAGATATTTCTGACCAACTTTACTAATAATCAGGGTCTATCTCAATTAGGTAATAACTATTGGGGTGAAAGTCTTTCTTCCGGGCAGGGGGTTGTCAATGTACCCGGTCAGGGTAATGCCGGACTGATTAACTCAGGTGCCAATGAAGATTCCAATGTGGATTTAACAGCACAGCTTATTAACCTGATTACTGCACAACGTAATTTCCAGGCCAATGCCAAGACAATTTCCACTGCTAATCAAGTTACTCAAACACTGCTGCAGATATAATAAAATAGTATTAAGTGGTAAGTGTTAAGTTTAAAATTAACATCTTTTTCTTACTTACCACTCCTCACTATCTTTCCTTCTTTTCTGGCTCAATAAATGCATATCATTTTAATAAGTAGTAATAACTAGTAATAACTAGT
>JADFVK010000039.1 GCA_015222495.1 Pseudomonadota bacterium | reverse complement strand
TTCATTGCTAAACACATGGAACAGCCAGGTTCACGCCATTCCCAGCCAGCCTCCTTAAATATCTGATCCAGACCTTCTTCCTCAGCCTGTTCTTTTACCCAAAATGAACCCGGTACCGCAATAGCTGTCACATTTTTATGAACTTGAGTCCCTTTGGTTATAGCCGCCGCTTCACGAAAATCTTCAATACGACCATTAGTACAAGAACCAAGAAAAACATAATCAATATTGATATCTACGATAAGAGTTCCCGGCTTAAGACTCATATAGGACAGTGCGCTTTCACATGCCTGGTTTTGTGCCTGATCAGCAAAACTTTCAGGAGCAGGAATCATTCCGTCAACTCCAAGTACCTGTTCCGGAGATGTTCCCCATGTCACCTGAGGTGCAATATCTTCAGCTGCCAATATTATCGTCTTATCATATTCAGCCCCTTCATCGCTGACAATACTCTGCCAGTAACTTAAGGCCTGTTCCCATTCTTCATTGGCAGGTGCAAATTCTCTACCTTTCAGATAGGAAAAAGTTTTTTCATCAGGAGCAACCATACCTGCCCGTGCACCAGCTTCAATGGCCATATTGCACAATGTCATACGACCTTCCATACTCAGATTTCTAATTGCATCACCTGTAAATTCAGCCACATAACCAGTACCACCCGCCGTACCTATTTTACCAATAATAGCCAATGCTATATCCTTAGCTGTACAGTATCGGGATAGTTCACCAGTGACTTCAATCTTCATAGAATTAGATTTTTTTTGCGGCAAAGTCTGGGTGACCATGACATGCTCCACTTCAGATGTCCCTATACCGAAAGCCAGAGCTCCAAATGCACCGTGAGTTGCAGTATGACTATCACCACATACAACTGTCATACCCGGATGAACAAATCCATGCTCGGGTACCACAATGTGGATGACACCATTATTAGGGCTAGCCATATCATATAGATTCAATGCATTGCTTGAACAGTTTTTTGCCATAATTTCAATCTGCTTTTTTGCAATGGGATCAGCAATAGGGAGATTGCGATTTTTAGTAGGTACACAGTGATCCATTGTGGCTAAAATACTATGTCTATTACGAACTTTACGGTTAGCCTGTGTCATACTCTCAAATGCCTGAGGACTAGTTACCTCATGCATTAAATGACGATCAATATATAACAATGGTGCCTGACCTGCTTCTTCATGCACCAAATGTGCTTGCCAAATTTTTTCATACATTGTTTTTTTCATTATTATTCACATTATTTGTTATATTGAATTACTATATGTTGATTTCTATTATTCTATCATTAAATAATCAAATAATTTATTGTGTGTGTATTGTTTTTTTTAATAATTATTATTGCTTATCTAAAGTTTATAAATACTCTGCTGTTCTATGCCAGAAATATTCATTTTCAAGCCTATATTGCTCTATCAGCCATGATGGACTGTCTAAATCCTGTTTAAATTCAATGGCACCATTTGTGGTATTAAGTAATTTAATATCCTTTTGTTTGTAACGTCTCACAACCTTATCAGCAGGATGTCGGAAACGATTACGATAACCGTAGGAAAATACCGCAATTTCAGGATTGATATGTTTTAAAAATGCCATTGAAGAAGAGGTTTTACTGCCGTGATGTGGGACAATTAATATATCCGCTTTTAGTTGTGGATAATTTTTTATAAGTTGTTTTTCAATAGTTTTTTCAATATCACCGGTTAATAAAATCTGCTGTTGAGATTGTGTGGTAACTAAAATAACACAGGACTGATTATTCGCTTTATGGTTTTTATTTTTTAACTGTTTAGCAACAGGAGAAAGTATTTCAAATTTAACCCCATCCCATTGCCAGTATTGCCCCTGGTAACATTGTTTAATTGCAGCTGACGATTTAGCCAAATATCCTTGGTACTTTCTCTTAATTTTCTCTGCCTCACCACTAATCACTTCTTTAATGGTTAATTGATTCAACTCCACATAAGAGCCTGCATGGTCACGATCAGAGTGACTAAGAACTAATTTGTCTATTTCATGAATCCCTTTTAAACGCAGGTAGGGAATACTCACCATGTCAGACATATTAAAACCTGGACTAAATTTATCTCCGGTATCATATAATAAACTATGATTTTGTGTTCTTATTATCGTGGAAAGCCCCTGACCAACATCTAAAACCGTGAGTATGACATCCCCTGCCGGGATTTTATCAGATTCATTGCTCATCGCTGAGTTCATAATAGCGGGTAATAATAAAACCATACCCAGCCAGCGACCAGGCCATCCTTTTGGCATTAATAACCAAAAACAGGCAATAAAAGCTAATATCGTTGTCGTTAAAGAAATTTCAGACAGAAAATAATAACTTTGGGGTAATTGACTCAATTGTTCTAAATACCAGAACAAAGCATCAATTGGCCATTTTAGTAGTGTAAATAATAGTAAAGCTAAGGGCTCAAAAATAAATAATAAACTGGATGCCAATAGAGTCATCGGAACTATAATAATACTCATTATAGGTACAGCAACTAAATTAGCTAAAGGTGAAACCACTGAAAATTGATGGAATAATATAAACATCAATGGTAATAAACCCACAAAAATAACCCCCTGCAGCCTGCCTAATTGCCACAATTTTGCAATATGAGCTGTTCTGATTGCCAACCTACCCGATAGTGAAAAAATAATAATCGCAACAGCTGAGAAAGAAAGCCAAAAACCAAGGGATAAAGGACTCAAGGGATCGATAATGAGAACAGTCAGCAATGCAAGCAGCAGAATATACGTTGATGATATTTCCCGCCGTAGCATCAAGGC
>JADFVK010000241.1 GCA_015222495.1 Pseudomonadota bacterium | reverse complement strand
TTAATTACTTTTGGTATCGTACCGGATAAAGCAGAAACAGGTTATGGTTATATTAAACGTGCTGAATCATTCTCTAAAGAAGATAATGCCTATAATGTTGAACGCTTTGTTGAAAAGCCGGATTTAGCAACCGCACAAAAATATTTCGATAGTGGTGAATATTATTGGAATAGCGGTATGTTTATGTTTAAAGCCTCTACTATTCTTGATGAATTAAAATCCCTATCTCCTGAAATATATCAGGCTGTTAAAAAAGCAGTTTCTGATGGCATTAAAGATCTGGACTTTTGTCGCCTGGATAATGAATCATTTACTGCATCACCCTCAGACTCCATTGACTATGCAGTTATGGAAAAAACAGATAAAGCTGTGGTACTTCCTCTGGATGCAGAATGGAATGATGTCGGTGCCTGGTCAGCTCTTTGGGAAGTGAAAGAAAGAGATGAAAATGGCAATGTTTTTCATGGTGATATCCTGCATCATGATGTCTCCAATAGTTATATCCATGCTGATGAGCGAATGGTGGCAGTGGTTGGTGTTGATAATTGTGTTGTGATTGAAACAGCCGATGCAGTATTAGTCGTTGATAAGGATCGTTCACAGGATGTGAAAACCATTGTTAATCAGCTCAAAGCTACTCAGCGGGAAGAAATATTACTTCATCAACGTGTTTATCGTCCCTGGGGTAGTTATGAGACTCTGGAAGAAACAGAGCGCTTTAAAGTTAAACGTATTATTGTTAATCCCGGCGCTAAACTCTCTTTACAGATGCATCATCATCGTGCAGAACATTGGATTGTGGTAAAAGGTACTGCAAAAATCGTTTGTGGCGATAAAGAATTTATGCTCACCGAAGATCAATCCAATTATATTCCTCTAGGTACTCAACATCGTCTTGAGAATCCCGGGGTAATTCCATTGGAAATTATTGAAGTTCAAACCGGGGCTTATTTGGGTGAAGATGATATCGTTCGGTTTGATGATAACTATGGTCGAGTGGAATAGTTTTTTGAAATATGATAATCCGTACATGGGAGTCTGTTTCACTGCGCTAAGGACGCCGTAAATACATCCATGTAAGCTTCGATGCGACATCCATGTCGCAAAGACCTTAGAGCAGTGAACCAGACTCCCATGCACTACCATAGTTCTTTGTGGTGGGGTGTGGGTAGAGCAAAAGCAAAACAACGCAAAGTACAATATATAAATTTATGACATAGAGCTTCCCCCTTTTTCAAAGGGGGACTGAGGGGGTTGCTTTTTGGCTAACACTGTACAAACAAATGCCAGAAAAAATCGAAATAATATGTCCCCACCAGAAAAGAAAATCTGGTATGAAATACTTTCAAGAAAACAAACTGGATATAAGTTTCTTCGCCAACACCCTATTGGTTACTATATTTCAGATTTCTACTGTAGAGAGTTAAAACTAGTTATTGAGATAGATGGTGATTCTCATAGTAAACAAGAAGAATATGATGCTAAAAGAACTTTGTATTTTAATGAAAGAGAATTAGCTGTTATTCGTTTTTCAAATAGAGATGTATTAAGTAATATTGATGGAATAAGAGAATTTCTCTTTAATAAAATAGCAAAAATAACCCCCTCTATCCCCCTTTGAAAAAGGGGGAAGCTTTACGTCATTAAACTAATAACAAAATAGTATAAAAACATGAAAACAACAATTAAAGATTTAATGCAAAGTAGTCAGGTTACGTTTGGGACCAGTGGTGCTCGTGGTTTGGTTAAGGATATGACGGATCAGGTCTGTTATGCTTATACGCTGGGATTTATTCAATATCTTCAGCAAACTCAACAGCTGGATTCAACGTCCAAAATTGTTTTAGCCGGTGATTTACGTGAAAGTACACCTGCTATTCTTAATGCCTGTGCCAAGGCTATTTTAGATAGTGGTTTTGAAGTTATCAATGCCGGACTTATCCCGACACCTGCTGTGGCACTTTATGGTTTGGATCATCATTGTGCTGCAATTATGGTAACCGGAAGTCATATTCCTGATGATAGAAATGGCATTAAGTTTTATAAGTTAGCAGGCGAGATATTAAAAGATGATGAGCTGATTATAAAACAACAAAATATTAATATTTCTGATTCGCTATTTGATACTAAGGGGCAGTTTTCTCAAGAAGATAATTTTTTACCTGCTATTGATAAAACTGCTGAAGATAATTATAAACAACGCTTTATTGATCTTTTCCCTGAAGCTGCTTTTGCTGGAAAAAAAGTAGGGGTTTATCAGCATAGTGGTGTTGCCCGTGACATGATCCCTGAAATATTAACGAGTCTTGGGGCTGAGGTAATTAAGCTAGGTTTTTCAAAACAATTTATCCCTGTTGATACTGAAGCTGTACGATCAGAAGATATTGCACTAGCCAGGCAATGGGTAGCTGAACATCAACTAGATACTATTGTATCAACTGATGGCGATGCCGATCGTCC
>JADFVK010000240.1 GCA_015222495.1 Pseudomonadota bacterium | reverse complement strand
GTAGCTACAATGGAACTTTTAAAGTTATCAGGTATCTATATGAATAATAGCTTAAGACATCAGTATCTCAATTCGATTGGTATCCAGACATGGCTTTTAAAAAGTAGTCCGGATATTATGTTCATTGAGAACCAAATTGAAACTGATACAAAATTACAACAAATTAATAATCCACTTTATGATAATGTTATTCAAGCTGATGAAGTAACTGAAGCTATTCAACAGCCTAAGGTTCAAGTTGAAAATATTGTAAAGCCACAAGTTGAAGCTGTATCTGATATTCCCATTGAAGCAGAAACATTTAAACATATTGATTCTTGTGATCTTTGTACTTCACGAAAAAATCATTTGCAGGTTTTAACGGGCAATGGCTTTGCCAATGCTGATGTCTTTTTTGTGTGTGAAGCACCTACTGTAGATGAAGACAGGGAAGGGCATTATTTAACTGGTGATGTGCAATCCTTATTTAGTAAAATGCTGGATGCTATATCAATCTCAAAACAATATTTTTTTACAGGCCTGGTCAAATGCCATTCTTTAGATGAGTATCTTGTTTCTCAAGATGATATCAGCAATTGTAGTGAACATTTAATTAAACAGCTTGAAGAATTTAAGCCAAAAATCATTGTGTTATTAGGATCTGTTCAGGCACAGTCGGTTTTAAAATCCAGTGAAACATTTAACCAGTTAAGAAATAAAATTCATAATATCGAAATTAATAATAAATTTTATCAGGCAATTGTCAGCTATCATCCGGCTTTTTTATTAAGAAATCCTTTGTATAAAAGAGAAGCACTGAAAGATTTGATTATGATAAAAAGCATAATCAGCACCTCAAATGATCAAAAGAATGCAAATTGATCCATTTATCCGTAAAATAACCGATTTTGATATTGAGCCTATTTTATCTATTGAAAATGAAGCTTATGAATTCCCCTGGTCCAGAGGAATTTTTCAAGACTGTCTGACATCTTATCATTGTCATGCATATGAGGTGGACAATGAAATCAGAGGCTATATCATTTTCAGTACAGTTCTTGATGAAGTGAGTTTATTAAATATTTGTATTGCACCTGAATATCAGCACCAGGGCCATGGAAGTGATTTATTAAACTGGTTTATTTCTTATGTTAAGACGCAGGGTATCAAAACTTTATATCTTGAAGTGCGTCGTTCTAATAAATCAGCGATTAACCTTTATGAGTCTATTGGTTTTAATGAGATAGGTATTAGAGAAAATTATTATCCAGCAAAAAAGGGTAAAGAAGATGCATTATTATTTGCTGGTGAATTGGAATATTGTTAGTTAAAACTATCAGTTATATATTAGTGGAAATATTATGAGTGAATTTTTAGATGAAATAAGACGCAGGCGTACTTTTGCGATTATTTCTCATCCAGATGCAGGAAAAACAACCTTAACAGAGAAACTCCTGCTTTATGGTGGTGCTATTCAGATGGCCGGGACGGTTAAGGGACGAAAAGCCTCACGTCATGCCACATCTGACTGGATGGATATGGAAAAAGAAAGAGGTATTTCTGTGACCTCTTCGGTCATGCAGTTTCCCTACAAGGACTGTATTATTAACCTATTAGATACCCCCGGACATGAGGACTTCTCGGAAGATACCTATCGCACATTGACTGCTGTTGATTCTGCTCTAATGGTAATTGATGTAGCCAAAGGTGTTGAGCAAAGAACTGTCAAATTAATGGAAGTCTGTCGTTTACGTGATACACCTATTCTAACCTTTATCAATAAACTGGATAGAGAAGGGCGTGACCCCATTGATTTAATGGATGAGGTTGAAAATGTCCTAAAAATTGACTGTGCACCGATTACCTGGCCTATTGGTATGGGAAAACGCTTTAAGGGTGTCTATCATCTTTATAATGATAAAATTAAGCTTTTTAGTGCGACTCATGGTGGTAAGATTCAGGAAGGCGAGACAATTATCGGGATTGACAACCCTCGTCTGGATGAGTTAATTGGTGAGCAGGCGGAAGAGTTACGTGAAGAAGTTGAATTAGTACGCGGTGCCAGTAATGAATTTGATCTGGAATTATTTCTTGAAGGTATTTTAACACCGGTTTTTTATGGTTCTGCTATTAATAACTTTGGTGTAGATGAAATGCTGGATGCTTTTGTTGATTATGCACCTTCCCCGCAAAATCGCCAGACCTTAACTGAAGAAGTTAAGGCCGATGATGATCAAATGACAGGCTTTGTTTTTAAAATTCAGGCCAATATGGATCCACAGCATCGTGATCGTGTTGCCTTTATGCGTATTTGTTCTGGTCAATATACCCGTGGTATGAAAATGCGTCATGTACGTATTGGTAAAGATGTTCAAGTACCTAATGCCATTACTTTTATGGCGCAGGATCGAAGTCATGTTGAAACTGCCTATTCCGGAGATATTATTGGCCTGCATAATCATGGTACAATTCGCATCGGTGATACATTTACACAGGGTGAAGAATTGAAGTTTACCGGGATTCCTAATTTTGCTCCAGAGCTTTTCAGAAGGGCACGACTTAGAGATCCTTTAAAAATGAAAGCCTTACTTAAAGGTCTTGAGCAATTAAGTGAAGAAGGTGCCACACAATTATTTAAACCCTTTAATAATAATGATCTGATTTTGGGTGCTGTAGGTATTCTTCAATTTGATGTGGTTAAAGAGCGTTTAAAGAATGAATACAAAGTTGATTGTGTATTTGAGAACGTCAATGTTCAAACAGCAAGGTGGGTTGTTTGTGAAGATGAAAAGAAATTAGATGATTTTAAGAAGAAATTAAGTGATAATCTCGCTTTGGATGGCAGTGGTGATTTAACCTATATCGCACCCACTCGTGTGAATTTGAATTTAACGATGGAACGTTGGCCTGAAATTGAGTTTTTAGCCACTCGCGAGCATTAATTTATAGCAGTACTTATTATTAGAAATTATTTTGGAGATATATAATGACAATTGAACGCGCTTTATTTTTAATGGCTGGAGTTATGGTTTTTCTGACAACTGGCTTAGCAATGTTATACCCTGCAGGGTATTGGCAGTGGTTTACTCTATTTATTGGTTTTAATATGATACAAAGTACTTTTACCGGATTTTGCCCACCAAGTTACTTATTTAAAGCAATGGGTTTAAAGTCAACTGAAGATAAATATAAAATAGAATCTAAAGATTAATCAAAGCAGTATTTATCTTATTTCCATTTAAACAAGGGCTTTTTAATCTATGTTAAATTTTAAAACTTTTTTATTATCTTTTTCAGCACTGCTATTTTTCTTTTCTGGAATAAGTTCTGCAGAAGTTGGGCAAATTTCTAATGAAGAACTAAATAAATTAATGGATCAGAATGTCCCCGTTATTGATATTAGAAGAGATGATGAATGGAAAAGTACCGGTGTAGTTGAAGGTAGCCACAAATTAACCTTTTTCGATGCTCGCGGTAAATATGATATGGATAAATGGCTGGCTGAATTAGATAAAATTGCAAAAAAAGATCAGCCCTTTATATTAATTTGTCGTACGGGAAATCGTACTGGACAGGTTTCTAATTTCCTTGATAAGAAATTAGGTTATCAGAAAGTATATAATGTGAAAGATGGTATTAAGAAATGGATTAAGGACGGTAATTCTGTTGTTACAGTCCAGTAAATCCTAAATAGTAAGTAATAATTAAGTTAAATAGATTTGGTATAGAAGAAATGAATAATAATACGGATGATTTGAGAATTGTTGAAATACAGGAAGTTATTGTTCCTGAAGCAATTCACAAACAATTTCCCAGCACTGAAAATGCTCAAAAAACCATTGCAGATGCCAGGCAGGAAATTCATAATATCTTAAGCGGTGAAGATGACAGGTTAATTGTTGTCATTGGTCCTTGTTCAATTCATGATGTCAAAGCAGCTAAAGAATATGCTGAACTGATAAAAACATCGCGTGAAAAACTGGGTGATGATCTATTGATCATTATGCGGGTTTATTTTGAAAAACCCCGAACGACTGTGGGTTGGAAAGGATTAATTAATGATCCTGATCTGGATGAAAGTTTTAATATTAATCATGGCTTAGGCATAGCTCGTGACTTATTAGTGACCGTTAATGATATGGGGGTTCCAACGGGAACAGAGTTTCTTGATCTGGTTAGCCCGCAATATGTAGCGGATCTTATTAGTTGGGGAGCTATTGGTGCCCGTACTACAGAAAGTCAGGTTCACCGTGAATTAGCTTCTGGTTTATCCTGTCCGGTTGGTTTTAAAAATGCGACTGATGGTGGTGTACGTGTGGCTATTGATGCCATAGCATCTTCTAGTCGCCCACATGTCTTTCTTTCTGTCACTAAACAGGGTACATCTGCTATTTTTAATACCGCTGGTAATGAAGATTGCCATATTATTTTACGTGGTGGTAATGAACCCAATTATGATGCATCTCATGTAGAAAAAGTGGCTGAAGAATTATCTCAAAATGGTGAAAAACCAAATTTAATGATTGATTTTAGTCATGCCAATAGCCAGAAAAACTTTAAAAAACAAATTGATGTGGCTGAGAATGTATCCCAGCAAATTGCTGAGGGTGATAAGCGTATTATTGGAGCAATGATAGAAAGTCACCTTGTAGAAGGTCGTCAGAATTGTGATGATAAAAATAACTTAGTTTATGGTCAAAGTATTACTGATGCCTGTATTAATTGGGAAGATAGTTTGGCAGTTTTAACTCAATTATCTGAAGCGGTACAACAACGACGTATGATAGAGGATAATTAATTAGATTCATCTCACAAATACGTCATTTTCAGATGACGGAGTAATAACCGAAAGAGAAAGATCAAAAGAGAAAGATCAAAAGAGAAAGATCAAAAGAGAAAGATCAAAAGAGAAAGATCAAAAGAAGGGAGTGGTATTCGGGAATATAAGGTTTAAGACGAGCTTCGGAGTATGGTGTTCTATTTCAGGGGACGCTCAAGGCCATCCATGGCACGCTATGTAAAAACATCCATGTTTTTACAAT
>JADFVK010000038.1 GCA_015222495.1 Pseudomonadota bacterium | reverse complement strand
ATCCACTGAAAAACAGGAAATGTTTTCCCCTTTTCATTCTCCTGTTCTTTGTTAACTATGAAGTCATAGACAATTATTAAGCACCATTGTTTATGGCTTTGTAGTATTTTTTAGTCCTGCCTTAATTAATAAACCGACAATGATTTATTAGAATATAGTAATATTTTAACTGGATAAAAACCTTACTTTAAGATATACTTCGTTGCTTATTGCAACACTCTTATCAAACATAAAATTTTACCCTGGTCTTATTTGCAATGTCTCTTTATATATAAGAAGGTTTGCAAAGCGACAGCGGCAAAGTTTTATTTGCTGAGGGCTCCTAGGTTTTTACAACATTTATCCAGAACTCATTTTATGTATAGTCTAACATTGTTACTACTACTACCGATTATCGGTGCTGTAGTTATTAGTATTCTTCCTCATCAATCGCCATTGATTCGTAAAATTGCTCTGTTATTCTCCACCATTACCCTACTTTACTCTGCCAGTTTTTTATTGGCCTTTGATGTCAGCAGCAGTGCCATACAATTTAGTAAAATAATTCCCTGGAATACCCGTATGGGGACCTCATTTGCTTTAGGCATTGATGGTATTTCTTTCCCTATGGTTTTACTAGCCACACTATTAAGTTTTATTGCCATTATTGCTTCACGCGGAATTATAGAACACATCAAGGGCTATTACCTGTTAATGCTGCTGCTGGAAGCAGCTATGTTAGGTGTATTTATGGCCCAGGACTGGTCATTATTTTACGTTTTCTGGGAATTAACATTAATTCCACTCTTCTTTCTTATTGACCGCTGGGGTGGTAAACGACGCAGTATGGCTTCATTGAACTTTGTCCTCTATACCATGGGTGGCTCTGTCTTTATGCTTTTAAGCCTGCTGGTTTTATTTGATGCTACCCCTGGACACTCTTTTTCAATGCCGGCGATATTGGAAGGTGCCCGAACACTACCAGAACAGACCCAGATTTTGATCTTTCTTGGCTTTTTAATTGGTTTCGGTGTCAAAATGCCAATTTTTCCTATTCATGGCTGGTTACCTCTGGCTCATGTTGAAGCCCCAAGTCCCGTTAGTATTTTACTCTCCGGCATCTTATTAAAAATGGGCGCCTATGGTTTAATACGCTCAGCCTATATGTTACCTCAGGCCATCGAATATCTACAAATTTTCTTAATGATCTTAGCACTATTCAGTTTGATTTATGGTGGACTACTAGCCTGGAGACAATCTGATCTTAAGGCAATGATCGCCTATTCATCTATTAGCCATATGGGCATAGTTTTACTGGGTATAGCTACCTTAAATATTACCGGCTTCACCGGTGCTTTGATGCAGATGATTGCTCATGGCTTGGTTGCCGGTGCTTTATTCTTACTCATTGGTCTGCTCTATGAACGTACTCATACTCGGGAAGTGACTGATTATGGATCCTTAGTAAAAGTAACACCACGTTTTGCTGTCTTTACATCATTAGCATTTATTGCAGCCGTTGGTATACCCGGCACTGCTGGATTTATTGCAGAATTACATGTCATTATCGGTACTTTCCAGGAATGGGGCTGGACAGTCATCATCGTTAGTCTGGCTGTTATGATCAGTGCGGCCTATGCTGCTCGAACCATGGGACGTTTATTTACCGGTCCCAGTCGTTCTAATATGGATGATATTTCTGACCTGCAGCCTGTCGAAGTTTTTGCCGTGAGTATTCTGGTCTTTGGATTTTTATTTCTGGGCTTTTTCCCTTCGTATGCACTGGATTTAATGAATGCCTCAGCTGCTAATTTCAGCCAATTATTTGCACAGAATTTGTAGAGATCAATTTTAATATGGATGATATACACCAACAAATCTTACATCTTATTGAGCATTTAGAACATGTTCTCCCCGCTCAGGCTCCTATTAAAGATTTTGTTCACCATAATACACTGCATGGTTATCAGCACCTTCACTTTACTGAGGCTTTGGCTCAATCTGAGAAAACCTCAGGTGCCAAGGGTTATTTAAGTGATGAAAAATTTCGTGAGCTATATTCACAGGATCGCATCAATCTGGATGATCTTAATGCAGTTATAAAAGAAGATAGTTCTCTTCAATTAGATAATGTTATCTTTGCAGCTAATGGAAAAAAGATTACTGATAAAGATATTATTCTCAACAATTTATTGTATCAGATAAAAGCCATCACCCATTGCCAGCTAACATGGCAAATAGAAGAGCTCAATGCCTTAGATCAATTTCAAAGTGATATCAGTACAGAAGCTGCTCAGCAAATTATTCAACGACATCAGACACAAGGAAATACAGCAAGCGAACAGGATGCTGTATCATCTCTCTGGCAAGCAACTTTAACAGGCCTGGGTTTAAAGCACTATGTACTGCATCCGGAAGATATGATAGATATGTCTCCGGATCAGGCAGAAGCCATGTTGAGTCAACAATTATTCGAAGCTGATACTAAAGATAATAATTCATTGACACACACTCTTACCCATAAACATGCTCAAAAAGAATCTCGTCAGCTACTAGGCAAACTATTTGATAGTGTTGGTCACACTATCACATTGACAGGCTTTATTAAAGCGGTGACTGGAATTGACCTTATTGATGAAATTCGCCCGGTAATTTTAAAACATGTTGCATCTTACCTTGATCAGGGTATGGCTGCCTGGCATCCTATAGATAAAAAGAAAGGCTTTTATCTAAGTTGGAGAGATACTGCCCATGATGATTTAGGCTGGATTTTTGAAGAACTGGATGACTGGGTTGATCATCTGGAAGGCTTGCCTGATGATCCTATGGATACCATTATTCAGGAACTTAAGCGTCAGGGTATTGCTCAGGAACGCTGGACAGGCTATCTCGAACGCCTTGCATTAGAACTACCAGGCTGGTCCGGTATGTTCCTCTGGCGCCATGATAATCCTAATTATGAGGGCCTGAGTGCGCCTGTTAATATGTTAGATTATCTGGCCGTTCGTCTGGTTTTAGAAGGTCTCTTCGCACAACGTACCTGTGCTCAGTTCTGGCGCATTGAAGCCAATCTGGATACGCTCAAGTACTACTTTCGCCGTCGTACTTCTAATTTTCTGGTACGTTATACCCTATATAATGAACGCCTGCCTGAATATCTTGCCAGCCTTTGTGCACATCAAATTGAACGAGCAAAAACAGACTATACCCATTATAGTATCTGGCAAAACTTATCTAATATGATTTGGACCTGGCAACATAGCCCTGTCGGTACAAAGCTTTCAGGTTATCGAGTCAGCAAACATGCCTGGCCATTATT
>JADFVK010000239.1 GCA_015222495.1 Pseudomonadota bacterium | reverse complement strand
GAGTGTTATAGTATATTTTGCATATAATAATATCAAATAAAAAATAAATAAGACCAATGCTAAACATAATATTAATTCGAAAAAAATCGGGAAGGTCAGTTAACTTTAACCTGTCTCGCTCTGTTGCTATCTCTCTATTTACATTATTGTTGGGATTGCCTTTTTTTAGCTATTTTTATACATCCGGATCTAGCTTGGCCATTAATTCTAATCAAAATAACATTTCATCTGCTATTGTAGGTGAAGCATTAAAAGCCTTGCCAAATAATATTAATGACACTGTCGAGCAAAGTTATAGGAAAGATTTAATTGAACAACAGAAAAAAATCGCTGAATTAAGACAATATAATCAGCAAATGGTTAACTCATTGATGATGGATTTGGCAAAGCTTAAAGCGCATATTATACGTCTGGATTCTTTGGGTGATCGTTTGACAGATGTTGCACAATTAGACAAAAAAGCATTTAACTTTTCCAGTGAAGTTGCTATTGGTGGTAGTGTTGATGCGGATGAAATTATACCTGAAGGTATTTATAGTGACTTTGACAAAAAAATAGCACAAATTACTAAAGAACTTAATGATCAAAGCAAACAGTTTGATATTTTAGAAAACCTTTTACTTGATGCACAATTAACACAGGACATCACACCAACGGGAAAACCGGCCGATAAAGGTTTTATTTCTTCCTATTTTGGCACTCGTAAAGATCCATTTACGGGGAGAAAGAAAATGCACAAAGGTATTGATATGGCTGGCAAGTCAGGTTCCAATGTAGTGGCAACAGCAGATGGAATTGTTACATTAATTGAAATTCAACGTGGCTATGGTCAGGTTGTCGATATTGATCATGGATATGGATTGAGCACACGCTATGGACATAATAAGTCTGTTTTGGTCGAAGTAGGTGATATCATTAAGCAAGGCCAGACAATTGCAACAATGGGTTCAACAGGACGTTCTACAGGTCCTCATGTTCATTATGAAGTTTTAAAAAATGGAAAGCATGTTAATCCAGGAAAATACATTACTACTGCACGAAAAAACTAGGCTGCTGGATGTTTAATTATTATTTTATGCTATGCTTAGCCACCTTTTTTTACTATTAACTTAAATAAATCACATAAAGTATCACTATGGTCACAAAACTTTTTAGAAAACTTTTCGGTAGTCGAAATGACCGGGAAATAAAGCGTTATTATAAAACTGTTAATCAGATCAATGCTCTTGAAGAAGCTGTACAAGAACTTACTGATCAGGAATTACAAGATAAAACTGAGTATTTTAGAACACAGCTTAAAGAAGGAAAAACACTGGAAGAGTTGATTCCAGAAGCCTTTGCTATAGTAAGAGAAGCCAGTCGTCGTGTGATGGGCATGCGCCATTTTGATGTACAGTTAGTTGGTGCCATGGTACTCAATGAAGGTAAAATTGCTGAGATGCGCACTGGTGAGGGTAAAACCCTCATGGCAACCTTAGCAGTTTATCTTAATGCGCTCAGTGGCAAAGGTGTCCACTTAGTCACGGTAAATGATTACCTGGCTGAGCGTGATGCCAAGTGGATGGGAAAGTTATATAACTTCCTTGGTTTATCAGTTGGGGTGATCCTGTCAGGACAGGATACAGATCAAAAACGTGAGGCCTATGCCAAAGACATTACTTATGGAACAAATAATGAATTTGGCTTTGATTATCTACGCGATAATATGGCTTTTTCAAGCGAAGATAAGGTTCAGCGAGATTTAAATTTCGCTATTGTGGATGAGGTAGACTCTATTCTCATTGATGAGGCAAGAACACCGTTAATTATCTCAGGCCCTGCTGAAGATAACTCTGATGTATATAAAAGAGTTAATAAATTTATCCCACAGCTCGTGCAGCAGGAAATAGTTGAGTCTCTTGATGAACAGGAAGAAGAACCACCAGGAGACTATACCGTTAATGAGAAGGATAAGCAGGTATTGTTATCCAATGCCGGCCATCAACGTGTCGAAGAACTTTTGCTTGAAGAAGGCTTATTGGGAGAAAATGAAAGCTTATATGATGCTGCCAATATTATATTAATGCATCATGTTAGTGCGGCATTACGGGCACAAAGTTTATTTACCATAAATATTGATTATATTGTAAGTAATGGTGAAGTTGTTATTGTGGATGAGTTCACCGGGCGTACCATGCCGGGACGTCGCTGGTCGGACGGTTTGCATCAGGCGGTTGAGGCAAAAGAAGGCGTTGAAATACAAGTTGAAAACCAGACGCTGGCTTCTATTACATTCCAGAATTTATTTCGTCTATATAAAAAATTATCAGGTATGACCGGTACTGCTGATACGGAAGCATTTGAGTTTCATGAGATTTATGCTTTGGAAGTTATTGTTATTCCAACTAATCAGGATATGCAGCGTAAGGATCATGGTGATTTAATCTACCTGACTCAGGAAGAAAAATTTGATGCAATTATTGAAGACATTAAATATTGTCAAACAGAGGGGCAGCCGGTATTAGTAGGTACGGCTTCTATTGAGGTATCTGAATTACTTTCTGAGGCATTAGATAAAGCCAAAATTAAACATGAGGTTTTAAATGCTAAGCAGCATGCCCGTGAAGCGGATATTATTGCACAGGCAGGTTATCCCGGAGCGATAACTATTGCCACCAATATGGCAGGTCGAGGTACAGATATTGTCTTAGGCGGAAATGTTGAAGCTGAAATTACTAAGCTGGATAAGCCAGATGATGCAATAGTGCAACAAATGCGTAATGACTGG
>JADFVK010000238.1 GCA_015222495.1 Pseudomonadota bacterium | reverse complement strand
GCGGAATTTTTTTATAAATATTCAACTAATTATAGTAGCAATCATATTAGTAATCTGGATTCCTTATTAACGACCTTATATAAATATCCTGATTATCATCCCCAAATTATTCTTATGGTAAGTAAAAAGGAACTGGAATTTGTCAGTCAACTGGAGACTCATTATAAAATTGATCATGTTCTAACTCAGCCTGTATCAGAAGAACAAATCAGGAAACTACTGACGGATCAGTCTCTTTTATAATTTCATAACAAGGTACATATTCACTGCCGGGTAGTTTCATACGTTGCTGTTCTACAAAGGCTTTTAATAAGTCATCCAATGGCGTCATAATTTCTTTATCACCCTGAATTTTAAACTTACCATATTGTTCAATGGCTAAAATTCCGTCTTCTTTAACATTTCCTGCAACAATTCCTGAAAAAGCTCTACGCAGGTTGGCTGCTAAAGAATGAGTTTCCTGATTTTTATGTAATTTAAGATTATGCATATTTTCATGAGTTGGCTCGAAGGGTAACTGGAATTCTTTATCGATATGTAACACCCAGTTATAGTAATATGCATCACTTTTGGCTCTTCTGAATTCAGAAACTTCGTGTATCATGGTTTTCATTTCACGGGCGACTAAGGCCTGATCATCAATAATAATTTTATATTTTTGCTGTGCCTCAAAGCCTAAGGTAGCTTCAATGAAATGATGTATTTTTTTGAAATATTCTTCGCTGCTCTTAGGTCCGGTTAAGATAAGAGGGAAGGGGAGTTCTTTGTTTTTTGGATGTAATAAGATCCCTAAAACATATAAAATTTCTTCTGCTGTCCCCGGTCCACCGGGAAACACAATAATACCATGACCGGTGCGAACAAAGGCTTCAAGACGTTTTTCTATATCTGGTAATATGACCAGTTCATTGACGCTGGGATTGGGGGACTCAGCGGCAATAATACCGGGTTCTGTAATACCAATATAACGGCTATTTTTAATACGCTGTTTGGAATGTGCAACATTTGCACCCTTCATCGGACCTTTCATTGCACCGGGACCACAGCCGGTACAGATATTCATATATCTCAGTCCTAATTGATAACCTACCTCTTTAGTATATTCATATTCTGCAGGTTGAATGGAATGGCCACCCCAGCAGACCACAATATTAGGTAATACTTCTGGTATTAATACCCGTGCATTACGTAAAATGTGAAAAATAGCATTGCTAATATCTTCTGATTTGGTGAGATCAAAGCGAGGGTTTTTTTTAATATCATTACCAACAAAGACAATATCTCGTAGTACAGAAAATAAATGCTCCTTGATTCCTGTGATCATTTCACCATCAACAAAGGCCTTGATAGGGGCATTGCTGACTTCCAGTTTTATGCCTCTCTCCTGTTGAATGACTTCAATTTTATAATCAGGGTTTTGTTCTAAAACAGCTTTCGCACTATCTTCTGTACTACCGGTATTGAGCACCGCAAGAGAACAGGCTCTAAAGTCATTGGCAAACTTTCCCTTGCTGGCATTGAGGAGAATATTTACCTCCCATTTAGATAAAACATCCATTCTTCCTTCAGGAGTGAGGCGTACATTAATGGTTTTCATTGTTTGAGTCTCGATGAGTTTTATAAACTAGGATAATAGGATGAGTCTAGCTCATAATGCTTATTTTGTGTATCAAAAGGAGATAAAAAAATCATTTTATAGGCAGTGAGACACAGGTCATATCCATCGGCTTTACCAGAGCCATATAGTCTGTCACCAATAATGGGATGACCGATATTGGCTAAATGCTGTCTAATTTGATGTTTGCGACCGGTTAATAGCTTTATATCAAGTAGGCTGGTTGTTGTGTTTATTTTATGGTTCGGTTTCTGATGCAAAATTTGATCTAATCTTTGGCTATGTAAAATTTTTGTCCGGGCAGTTTTATTATCTAATACTTCATCTAAAATAAGAGGTGCTGATGATAACTTTCCATGGATGATGGCTTTATAATATTTGTCTACACCACCTTCTGCGAAGAGTTTAGATAAAGCAGCAGCGGCAGTTTTGGAATGTGCAATCATGATCAGACCACTGGTGGCTTTATCTAATCTATGCACAATAAAAGCATTACGCTGTGGTTTTAAGTTGGTTTCAACCCAGCGATACAGTGCACAATGATCGCCGTATTTACTACCCTGTGATAACATGCCTGCCGGTTTAAACCAGATACTATAGTCTTGTTCATCTGCAATAAGTGTCGGCTGTAGTGGCTGTTGATTAAAAATTGCTTCATTATAGTAGCAGTGTAAAATCTGTCCATTTAAAAGTTGTTTTTTAGCACGGCGAATACGCTGCGTTGAGCTATTTTTTTTATCGCTTGTTTGTTCGGTTTTTGGGGCATGAAGTGTGAGCCAGACGGAACCATTTTTCATGATTTGTTTAATTTTTTGTTTGGAGAAACTGCTGTTGTCTGCAATTAAATCAATAGCAGTGATGTTATCCTGTGTCACATCCAGATGTAGTTCAAACTTTTCTATCGCCATTGAGTTCAGTCTATAATTTATTTATGTCTATAAACTCTATAATAACACCTGAAAATATTTAGTGTTTATAAAGCTAAAAAAAAGTAATATGTTATTCAAAATAAATATAAGAGAGTTTATTTAAATGAATTATCTTTCAAAAAAAATCAGTCCAATATTTATAATAGTTTCTATTATTATGTTGCCATTATTTCTACTTGCATCTGATAAGATTCCAATTGAGACCGCAACAATATTTAATACTTTATGCGCGCAATGCCATGAGGGAGAATGTAGTGGCAGAATGAGCTTTCATCTACCTAAAAAATCTGCTGATCAGCATATCCATCGCCATGGAGGAGAACTATCACAGGCAAAAGTTGGGCAATTATTTGAGCTTTTACGTTACATGAAAGAAGAATGTAGCTTCTATCCATTTGAACTTGCACTCGTAAAGGATCGTGTATGGGGCAGTGATACGCTCGCTAAATTACACTCCCCTTCAAATCTGTTCTATTTTATGCATCTTGGTCTTCTAGAGCCAGGCTCGTATCAGTTATTATTTACAGAAGCTAACAATAATTTCAACTTTTGCATAGAGGTTATTAATAAAGAATTTGATTTTATTGACTGTGAAAATATAAATGGTACGCATAATCAAAAAAAGCAGGAATTTCAAGTCACTGAACGTTCAAAATATTTTCTGCGTATTAAGGCTCGAAAACCAATTAACCTTATACGATTAGAGTTATTAGGACCAATCAAGGAATAACTCAACAGGAAACAACTCATTATTCCCAACCTTCATTACTACGCCTGTTTTGTTCTTCCTGATCGCCTGCCAATACTTTTGCCAATTCATCTCTAGCCTGACGTGAGATAGATATGCGTTTTTCCAGGGCATCAGCCTGATAGAGTTGCTGGAATAAACATCGATCGTGGTCGGAAAAAATTTGGGTAGCATGGTGTGCTTCATAAGCACCATAACCCAGTTCAACCAATGCTTTTTCCCCCAACAGCATAGCCGAACTCAGCATTTCACGTTGGAACAATTTGACGCCCCTGTCGAGTAACTCAAAGGCATGCCCCATATCATAAGCACGGGATAAAATGGTTAAATGAGGAAAGTGTTTTTTTGCCATATCAACAACCTCAAGTGCCACTTGTGGATCCTCAACACAGACTATCATTATTTTAGCTGAATCTGCTCCGGCAGAATTGAGTAAAGCTGCTTTACGGGCATCTCCATAAAACACCTTGTAACCATAGACACGTGCATCATGTATCATATCCGGTTCATGATCCAAAATGGTGGTGGGAATTTTATTGGCATGTAATAGTCGTCCAACTACTCGTCCAAAACGACCAAAGCCGGCGATGATAACAGGGTGATTCATATTCTCTAAAACATCATGCTCATCTGGCTGAGAAAGCTGTGCAAACCGGGGGGCAATGAAATAATCGTTTAATAACATCAATAAAGGAGTCATTACCATTGACAGGGCAACAATTAAGATTAATGGTTCAATGAGCTGATTAGAGATTATTTCCATATTGCCAGCCAGTGTAATCAATACAAAAGCAAATTCTCCACCCTGAGATAATACGATGGCAAAGAGAGGGTATTGACTCTTTGGAAAAGCGAATAATCGGGCTATTATTAATAACACACTGAGTTTAACAAAGACCAGAATGATGACCAGAGAGAGAATAGAAAGGGGGTGTTCAATCAATAGGCCAAAATTAATGGACATACCGATAGCAATAAAAAAAAGCCCCATCAACAAACCTTTAAAGGGATCAATCTCACTTTCCAGTTCATAGCGAAACTCTGATTTAGCTAATAATACACCTGCCAGAAAACTTCCCAATGCCATGGACATCCCTACATTATCCATCAGTAAGGCAATAGCAATAATTAACAAGAGTGAAAAGGCAATAAACATCTCACGCATATGGGTGCGGGCAATAATTCTGAAAATAGGTTCAGTGAGGTAGTGACCACCCACGATAACTAAAGTAATCACGCCTATTATTTCAATAATGGATGAGAATAAAGAACTTTCATTACCAATTTGACTATCACCCAGTAGTGGAATGATGGCCATCATAGGTATGACCATCAGATCCTGAAAGAGTAGTACAGAGAATGCAGAATTACCGGTTTGTGTGCTCAGCAGGTTTTTTTCATTGAGTATTTGCAGCGCAATAGCGGTTGAAGATAAGGATAGAACCATGGCAATAATCAGAGCAGAACTCCAGTTTAAATCAAACGTTAAGGCAATAATATAGAATAAAAGAGTGCTTAATATAACTTGTCCACCCCCCATTCCAATAATAAAGTGCCGCATTTCCCATAGACGTTTGGGCTCTAGTTCAAGGCCAATCAAAAACAATAATAAAACAACACCAAATTCTGAAAAGTGGAGAATATCTTCAATATTAGTGATTAAACCCAGTCCCCAGGGACCGATAATAGTACCGGCTACTAAATAGCCCAAGACAGAGCCTAATCCTATTTTTTTAAACAAGGGGACGGCAATCACGGCCGATAATAAATAGATCAGAATATTAAACAGCAGTGAATGCTCATTCATCACTATTGCCTTGCTGGTATAATTGCTTGATACGTTGAGAATATAAAAGACTAAATTGAGTTAATTCTGTTTGGCTTGCTCTATGAGCCTGATGAAGTACCAGTGGTGTATGATAGTTCATACCACAATGTATAGACGTTTGATTCAGGGGGCTAAGAAAATCTTCCAGACTATAGTTATCATAAGCTCCTTGCTGATAGGAGCGATGTTTATGACCTGTGGTGACAACAGCCATTGCAGACTTTCCCTGTAAAGCTCGACCATGGATTTCATCACCCGAAGAAAATTGCCTGGTTAATACCATTTCCTGCCATTGTTTTAATAGTGCAGGTACATTGTACCAATAGATAGGAAACTGGAAGATAATTAGTTTTGCTTGTCGTAATAATGCTTGTTCTTCTGCAACATTGATATGAAAATCAGGATATTTTTCATAAAGGTCACTAATAATCACCTGTTCTGTTTTGGCAACATTCTCAAGTATTGTTTTATTGGCATGTGAACGCTGTGGATATGGATGTGAAAAAACAATAAGTATCATATTGAACTGACCAGTCAAAGTAGCAGTATTGCATATTTAAGTGTAGCACACCATATGATACTTACAATCCAACGGGTATGTGACAAACTCTTATAGTCTTTCCTTTAAATTTCTTGGTCGAAACTTAAAGGTAAAGCATACTACTGTAAAGTTAAACTTATGAGAGTTTCCCCTGCATAGCTGGGGATTTACCTACCGATTAATTATGTCTCTTTACAAAAATACACATCTTGCAAATAAATTTCTATTTAACTTTATATAAAACTGTACTATACTTGGGTAAAGACCTAGTAATACACTAGGTTATTATCCTGATATTTTATTTAATCTAACTCAGAGAGAAAATGAATAAAGGAGAAGCAAAATGTATGATACAGTCAATATGGTTAGGCTCTTTAACTTCGACAGACAAGAAGTTAAAAAACGGGCAAAAGAAGCCGGTGTATATTTAACAGACAAGCATTGGGAGGCAATTGATTTTATCAATAAATTCTATGATTATCATGAGGATGAAGAACTTAAAATCGCTGATTACAACAATGCACTCAAGGGAAAGTATTCCAGTCATGGGGGATTGAAATATCTCTATTCTTTATTTCCTGATGGCCCGGTGAATACCATCACCCATCTGTCTGGCATTTCGGTTGAAAATGCGCGTGATAATTCTATGGGGTCAGTACAATAAAATGTCTTATCTGCAGGAGTAAAAACCCCACAGCAGCCTGTAGCTAGATATTCATGCTCAGATCAGAAGGTGTCCAACTAATACCTTCTTCTGAGGCAGAAGGGTTTTTGTAGGGATAATAATTAAAGCCTGATATTTAAAAACATCAGGCTTGGTTCTTTTGTTACTATAAAGCAATAACTTCAGCATGTGCACCTTGATCTGTAACACGTTTTAAGATTCTATGATGATCCATCATATCAGGATTATATCCCACAATGATAAGATGCGGAGTTTTTTCAGAAGCATGAACACTGATTATGCCATCTAAAGCACGAAGGCTTTCTTCTATAGTTTCTCTTTGTTCAGCACTTAAATTTTCATCGATATGCAGAGTTATATCAACAAGCTTAATATCCACAATACACCTCCTTGTCTTTATTCCACAGACACTTCGAACATACTCCTTTTATTTGTTTGTGTCTATTCTGATTAGTAGATATTAGGATGACTATTATTAGATATAATATATGGCTTCAGATATAGTCTTAGAGCTCTTTCAACCAAAACAAAAACTCCAGATTCATCTTATTGCGAATGGTTGCTATCTGGAAATTTAAGGTTTATCAAACGGCATGATAGTTTATTTTCCACTAAGAATATCCCAATTAAACCATTAATTGTTAACTAATTGATGAAGATAAGCATTGAAACCAGATTAAATACTATAATATATTAAATAACAGATATTTAACTATAATAATGGTATAGATATTAACAGCTTCTTTTACAAGCTGAAGGCCATGCATAGGATTATAATGAACTATAGTATTTATTTCGGCTTATATTTACTCTTACTAAGTCATTTTTCTCATTCAAAAATTATTGAAACCTATACTATCAGGGGTAATTCAGTTTGTGCAGGTGATAGCAGCCTGGTAGTGACTTCAGCAATACAAATACCCGCCCTGTCAGGACATAGTATCAAACAAATATCTCTATTAAATTATTCACAGGAAAGGTTTCAAAAAATAACATTTCAGATTGATCAAAAAGATGCACAGGGTCGTTATGTTTTTGATAAAAAAAATGAAAAAAACAGACAATCTACAGGTGCAATGAACACCTTTACAGATAATGATGAACTGGTTTTCAGAAGCAAAGATATGAATGAGCGTGTTGATTATTCTTCCAATTTATTAAAACAATATACGCTGATTGAACTGGAAATTATCATTGAAACTAACTCAGGAGAGACATCAAAATGGATCTATATTAAGCTGGATGATGAAAATTCAGAGCTAGATTCGGGGCATAATACAACAATTAATTATGACTATATTCAAGATGAAGTCACTAGTTCAGTGTATAAAATAGGATTTTCAAAAGCTCATCCCTTTTTACTTGATCGCTTTCATTGGCGTCTGTCTGATAAAACCGGCTGGGTACCTGATATAACAGATATGATGAAAATTCGTCATACTGGTCGGTTCTTTGGTTTACCCTTCAAACGCACTCAGGATGACTATTATTCACAACTTATTGCTGTTCAAGAAGGTCCTTTGAGGATTATTCGTCGCACTAAAAATAATATAAGAGTCTTCTTGAGACTGAAAAGTCCTGTGCTTTTTATTGATTATGTTATGATGCCTAATGGTTTTGTTATGGATACTACGATTGATATTCCCTTTAAAGTTTCATTTTTTTTCAGTGAATTGACAACGGTCACTACTATGGACTGGAATAATTTAGCAGATAATTTAAAGCTGAGTATTCAAACTGATAAAAAAACAACTATTCCAATCAATGGCTCGCCCTCGGACAAGAAAAAGGCCTTTAATCTAATAATGGGTAATAGTTTTTTACTTAACAGTAATAGAGGGAATTTTAATGTTGCATTAAATATCCCTGATGACTTTCCAATCCAGTCAAATTTTTATCTAAGAGATGCATTAGATGAAATGGACGCGCCGGAAAATTATCCCGGACAATTTGGCAATATTGGTTTTAAGACCACGGGCTGGGAAAATGTCGGCAGTCAATTATACCATCTGAAATTTACCGTTTGTGTGGATCCTGCAAAATAATCAAAACTATCATAGAGCATGAGATAATGCATAATTTTGGTTCAGGTTGAATATGAGTTAGAAAAAGTATGTTTTCGCCAATAATCGTGCCAACCACTTCTCTGCACACTCTCCCGCTGGATTTATCCTCACTTTGGGTGAAAGGGCAAGAGCCGTAGCAACAAACATCCATCATTCCGCATTTTTTTAGTGGGAATCTATATCTTTTGATTTTGTTCTAGCTCTAGCT
>JADFVK010000237.1 GCA_015222495.1 Pseudomonadota bacterium | reverse complement strand
TCATTCAGGTAGGTTAGAAGGTAACAGCTAAGCCAATTTGATGTAGTGAACGACCGGTATATACTGAAAGCGGACATTGAAAAGATCGGTATGGCTATGCTTATTAGGATGAAAGCGGATATTCATATTTTTTGAAGGCTCACTGAATGTGATCAAATATTATTCGATATGTTTATTTTCCCAGTAATTAAAGAGAACATTTGTCTGGGCATTATAATATCAGTGCCAGCTGCACATCCCATCAACAGAGCCAGCCGTATATTCACCACTGCGCCTAAAAACAAAGGTTAAATATCATGATCGAGCTTGATGTTTCTAATTTTTCAAAACCATACGACCATTTAAATGGTAATAAAAGTCAAAAAGTTACTCCACTTGATTTAGCAAGAGCTATGATCACTATTGGCCACGGAAGTTGGTATAGTGCCTTCAATCATAATATTTTTAGAGTTGGTGAATTAATCTGTAAAGCTTTAGCATTTTCTGAGATTGTAAATTCTAATTTAGTTTTGACGAAAGGATTTCATAGGTTAAATCAAAGCGAAAAAGCCACAGTTTCATATTATTTTGGTCAAGGATTAACGAAACTTTATTCTGAAAAACATTTGAAAGTTAAATATTTGTTTCATGTTGACGACTATATTAGCTTCATTAATTATCACACCAAGGGGAGCGCCAAATCCAAAATAACGATTGGGAACTCATCAAAAAATGCGAGTCGTCCTGATTTAATCGGATTTGTTAAGAGAAATAACTCCCATATTCTTGAAGCAAAAGGAAATTCTACAGGATATCAAAAAAATACTATGCAGCATGCTATAAATCAAGTGTCACAGATAATTTCTTACAATGGTGTTACCCCATTGACACGTACAGCGTGTTTTTTTGATTTATCAAACACACCTATCAAAGGAATTATTATTGATCCTGAAAATGATGATAATGGAATAATACTTGAATTTGATGAAGATGCTGCAATGAATAAATATTATTCATTTTTCATCGAAAATTATCAACGATTTACGAGAACTATAAATATTGGCAAATATGAGTATTCAGTTGCAGCTATCGGCTCTCCTAATATAAATTTTGGATTTGATAAAAGAATATTAGAATTAGAAAAATATAAATTATTAGATAATGATCTTTATCCTGATGGAATAGATGATTTACCGCTAAGTGATTTTGAAAATAATGAATTCAGCTTAGGGCTTGATGGGGTATTATTATTTAACGAACAACATAAATTAAAAATCTAAATAACACATAACAAGAAATTGAGCGAATTATGGTGAATGACTGCTTTATACTGAAATCGGTCATTGATGCTAGCTGCATATTCCACCTTAAGGCCAATAAAAGATGAAATTCCAATCTAAAATTATTGCGCCAGTCACACTATCTAAAAATGTCTTGGATATCGAATTTATCAAAAGAATCTCAGTATCGTTGGACTGTAGTGGCTGTAAGCGTTCACGCCGCACTGTTGTTTTGTTTGAAGAACAAAACGAATCATTTTGCACGCCAACAAATCATAAATATCCAGGCCGAATAAATAAACTTAGTGTGTCCGAAAGAAAAAAATACAGGGTGCTATCAGACAAATCAGTAGTGACCGCTACCTACAAAATCGTGTATGAGTTTGATAAATTTACGGATAAAAAGTATCCCGATAGAACAATTAATGAAAATCCAACCTGGGCTAGAGTTTCGTTTAGTATTCTCTGTAAATGTGGTGTGAAATCAGAACACTCTACTCAAAATAATATTTCTAGGCCGTGGACGGCGGTTTGTGAATGTGGCAATGAGTTATATTATGAGCTTGAAGAAATCCCGAAATTCACAGCGGGCTAACTGGTTCAACAAAGGAGTTCAAGAGGATGTTATTGAATGCCTGCTTTTGAGAGTGTGAATATATTCCCACTGAAAGATTCAAATGTCCGCTTTCGCTGCAAATCTGCCATTCAGAATGTAACCAGGTGAAACAAGGTGATTTTTTATTCAGGGAATGACTGGTTTATACTGAAAACTGACGCTAAAAAAAGTTATTAAAGTATGGATGAAAAACAAAAAAAGGAATTGTTTGATCGAGTTAAGGAGCAGGAAAAAACTGCACATATTCATGTTCCTCAGCAAGAAGCAACTGGAAATTTACCAGATTTCGAAGTTTCATATGAATTAGATCCAGACCCTGAGTTAGAGGAAGTAATACCATGCCAGGGTATGAGAACCGACTTCTTGTATGATGGAGATGACCCAAAAGTCGATGGAATACATATGATTTGGCCAGAATTTCTCGATTCTGATGGCGATGTCATAACAAATAAGAATGAGGAAATTTCAAAAAAAGGTAAGGCATTAATGTGGATCTTGATCCCTGAAAGCAGAGATAAAGTTCACAGACATAGGATTAAGGAAGGCGAAAAAGGTTATTGGGTTTTTGGTTCTAAAAAACTGGCAAGAGTAACTGTGACGAAAATATTAGGATTATATAAAAATAAATAATCGACCGCTTTCTATACAAAGCGGCCGTTCAGGGCTTGGCCAGGTAGAATATGGAGTATTTTGAGATCAGGAACGACCGCTTTATACTGAAAACAGACTTTCACTCATCAATCCTTAAAAATCAATTCCGCAATATGAAACAGGTAAAAAGTATATATAAGATATTATTTCTGCTTTTATTAGTTTGGTTACCTGGTTGTTCAAAATTAATTTTACCTGAAGATCAATTCACTGTTATGGATCATATGAGTGATGGCCTGCCTGATTTTGATAACATTACCCAAGGCTCACATGTGGTTAATGTGATTCCAGAAGTAATTCCACCTATTTCAATCTATGATTTTAGTGCGAAGAAACGTATAGATTATTCAATATCACAATTTAAAATACTTGGGAGTGCAATAGATACTCCAGTTAAAAATGCAAAACTTCTAGCTACCCTTAACTCAATAGATAGTGGTGAGCCAAAGCATAGGAGGTTTGAAGTTTTCATATATAAATCTGCTGGGAATCAATTATTTGAAGAAATTAAAAAAGAATCGGTTTATATTGGAGGTTTGGAATTAATGGCTCCAGATGTATTAGATGTAGAAATAGAAATTACAGATATACTAAATAAATTTATAAAAAATAATCATGAATATCTTGGCGTAAAAATAGTGCCAGTAGGACCTGTCCCATTAACCCGTATAGATGTTTATGCAATTAAGGTAATGTAGTTAATATGAAGTAAATGGGGTGGGTATAACCCATTTTAATTAATGACCGCTATTGCTACAAAACGGACGCTCAGGAATGGTAAGGTAGAAAATTGAATATTCTGGTGCTTGGAGTGACCGGTTAATACTGAAAGCGGACGTTCAACTGAAGAGCCAATTAATAAATCTATACTCAAAAGCGGAAATTGGTGCCAGCCGCATAAACTACTGTTATGCATATATGAGATAGGGATTATGTTCAAATAAGAGGACTACTATTTTCGAGTTAAATACAAAAAACTTGAAACGCAGTGTAAGCTGAGTAACGGAATTCGTGCAGACATTAAGTTTGAAATAGATAGCGATAATAAATATGTATTCGCTCTATATCCTGAGTTTGAAACGCTATTTCAAGAATCTATAGTGGGTGATGAATGGGAGGCCCTCGATGAAGGAACGGCTATCATTCGCAAACCATTCTACGAAGATAAAGATGGCGTCTACGAAATGATTCGGAATAGAGTAAAGTTAGGTGCAAAAGCACACTGGGGCGGTTCGGAGCGCATTGCTGAGCTTGAGATTATAGAAATTATCAATGAAATTTAAAATGCATAACAAGACCTTAAACGAATCGACCTCGTTACGCTGCACTCCTCTCGGCGAGTTAAGGCAACGTTATGCGCACTGACAAATAATGCAAATTGAAACTTGTACCTCAAAAGAGTTTTACGAAGGAAAATTTTGCTTTAAGGATTCCGCGTTAGGTGCGGTGAAAAAATACGTATGGTTGTTGAGCTGGGGCGTAGGCCTGAGTTATCTATTTTACAAAATAGTTCAGAAGCTATATTTTTTTGATGGGAATTGGATAAAGGCAATACTCTTAGGAATTGTTGGCGCGCCAATAAGCCTCTTGGCGGCGGGCATTCTTTTTAGTGTCCCTGCTGCTCTATTTTTTGTAATTAGGGATGCTAATACCAGGCTCGGGGGTATTTATCTCTGTGCAGATGACAGAGGTATATACATTCCTTTTGAGACCCATATGAAGATCGGTGGAACGTGGTTATTTATTG
>JADFVK010000236.1 GCA_015222495.1 Pseudomonadota bacterium | reverse complement strand
ACAGTTGAGCCTTATGCTCACTTATTTTTAGAACTTAGAAAACTCACTACGTTCAGACAGTTCTAAGTACTAAAAACAAGCAAGCACAAGACTTTTGTTAATTTAGACTGATATAGTTACTACTTTTTTTCAATTAATTCATATTTGCCTGAGAAATGATTCCATTAGTGGTGTAAAATAGCCAACTTTCTAAATAATTTTAACCATGAGTAAAAAGTTTCAATGATTGAATTCACCGGTTTAAAGTCTAGGATTTCTGATCTGAGCAAGCGTTCTGAATTGCTTAGGGGGTATCTTTGACTTTGATGTGCAAAAAGAACAATTAGAAGAAGTTAATTTAGAGCTGGAATCACCTACTGTCTGGGATAATCCTGATAATGCACAGGCATTAGGAAAAAAGAAAGTGGCTTTGGAAAAGGTTGTTTTTGGTCTGGAAACGATATTTAGCGGCTTAAGTGATATCCATGAGCTTCTGGAGATGGCTCTTGAAGAAGATGATGAGGCGGCTGTTGAAGATATTATTACTGAATTAGATGTGCTTGATAAAGAAATAGCAGAATTAGAATTTCGTCGTATGTTTTCCGGTGAAATGGATGCCAATAATGCCTTTGTTGATATTCAGTCAGGCTCTGGTGGTACTGAGGCTCAGGATTGGGCCAGTATGATTTTAAGGATGTATTTACGCTGGGGTGAGAAAGAAGGCTTTAAAACTGAAGTTTTAGAGATCTCTGATGGTGATGTCGCCGGTATTAAAGGTGCTACGATTAAGTTTAGCGGTGAATATGCATTCGGTTGGTTACGTACAGAAACAGGTGTACATCGCCTGGTGAGAAAATCACCATTTGATTCCGGTAGTCGTCGTCATACTTCTTTTGCCTCTGTTTTTGCTTATCCTGAAGTTAATGATGATATCGATATTGATATTAATCTTTCAGACTTACGCATTGATACTTATCGTGCCAGTGGGGCCGGTGGGCAGCATGTAAATAAAACTGAGTCAGCGATTCGTTTGACTCATTTACCTACTAATACAGTAGTGCAGTGTCAGAATGATCGTTCTCAGCATAAGAATAAAGCCGCAGCTATGAAAATGCTGAAGGCTAAATTGTATGAATTAGAGATTCAAAAACGTAATGCTGATAAACAGGTAGCGGAAGATAATAAGTCGGATATAGGCTGGGGTAGTCAGATTCGTTCTTATGTTCTGGATCAATCCAGAATTAAAGATTTAAGAACAGGAGTTGAGTCCAGTAATACACAGGCTGTATTAGATGGGGATTTAAATCAGTTTATTGAGGCTTCATTGAAGTCAGATTTGTAGATGGTAATCCGTATTACAGGTTGCCAAATAATTTAGTGAGAAAGAGATGTCAGAAGAAAATATTCAAAAAGATGTTGTTGATGAAAACAAGTTAATTGTTCAACGTCGTGAAAAATTATCTAAGTTAAGAGAAAATGGGAACGCTTTTCCTAATCATTTTAGGCGTGATTCTCTGGCTGCTGATTTGCATGAGCAATATGAGCAGTATAGTAAAGAGGAATTAGCCGAGAAAAATTTTAAGGTGGTGATTGCAGGTCGTATGATGCTGCAGCGAGTGATGGGTAAGGCCAGTTTTGCTAGTATTAAAGATATGTCGGGCTCTATTCAGGTTTATGTGCAAAGAGATTCTTTGCCAGAAGGATTTTATAACGAACAGTTTAAAAAATGGGATATTGGCGATATTATCGGTGCTCAGGGTGTGATGTTTAAAACCCAAAAGGGTGAGCTGTCTATTAAGGTAGATAATATTGAATTATTGACCAAATCTTTACGTCCTCTACCTGAAAAATTTAAAGGTTTATCGGATCAGGAAACTCGTTATCGACAACGTTATATTGATCTGATCACCAACGATGATACACGTAAGACATTTGTGCTGCGCTCAAAAATTGTCAATTATATTCGTAATTTTATGATTGAAAAAAATTATATGGAAGTTGAAACACCTATGATGCAGGTGATTCCAGGGGGTGCTACAGCACGTCCTTTTACTACCTATCATAATGCTTTGGATATGGAGTTATTTTTACGCATTGCACCTGAATTGTATCTGAAAAGACTGGTTGTAGGTGGTTTTGAGCGGGTTTTTGAAATTAATCGAAATTTTAGAAATGAGGGACTGTCTACTCGTCATAATCCTGAATTTACTATGATAGAATTTTATCAGGCCTATGCAGATTATCATGATTTGATGAATTTAACTGAAGAAATGTTACGTGGACTGGCAGAAGATGTCTTGGGTAATCCGGTTTTTGAATATCAGGGTAGCAGTATTGATTTTGGTAAACCCTTCACTCGTATGTCAGTAAAAGAATCTATTTTGCATTTTAATCCTGAACTTCAGGCATCACAATTAGAAAGCATTGATGAGGCTCGTAAAGTAGCAGAGTCTTTGTCTATTCCATTGAAAGAGTCATATGGTTTAGGTAAGGTTCAAATTGAAATATTTGAGAAAACTGTTGAAGACCGTTTAATGGAGCCGACTTTTATTACTGCATATCCTACAGAGGTTTCGCCATTGGCACGTCGTAATAATGATGATCCTTTTGTCACTGATAGATTTGAATTCTTTGTAGGTGGGCGTGAATTAGCCAATGGATTTTCTGAGTTAAATGATCCGGAAGATCAGGCAGAGCGTTTTAGAAAACAGGTAGAAGATAAAGAAGCAGGGGACGATGAAGCCATGCACTTTGATGATGACTATATCACTGCTTTAGAACATGGTATGCCGCCTACTGCAGGAGAAGGTATTGGTATTGATCGCCTGGTGATGCTGTTAACAGATTCTCCATCAATTCGTGATGTTTTATTATTTCCACATATGAGGCCGGCTGAATAAAAAAGGTATTAAGGGTTCTTCAATTTTTCGCCTACCTTTATTCACGGACAAAGATCAAAAAAAGGAAATGCGTTTGGATAAGTACTGTGGAAAACGATTGCACATTTATCCTCACAAGGTAAAAAAACAAGAGCAAAAAAAATAGTATCATTGACCTAAACCGGCATAATTAATGTTTTCTTGTATACCCTGCGTAAATAAAAAGCAGTTATTTCATATGTCAGCCAAAAGAAAGATTCTATCTGGAATTCTAATTTTGATTAGTCTTTGAATCAGTCGCTAATTGTACATTGCAGCGATTCGAGTCAATTTTAGCCATCCTGAATTTAGTAAAAAGCAGACATTTCAAAATCAATAAAATATGAGATATTGTGATATTTATTGAAAACTACTATTGCATGTTCTAGCCAGAAACAGACCATTTAAATATTTAGCTGGTTTTTTTGTACCCTGAATTTCCAGTGCTGCTTTGTCAAAGGTGTAAACACATTTTAACTTTTGACCTTTTCTATCCGCATCATATTGAGCCTTATTAATAATTAATGCATCTGGAAAATCTGCCTCTTTTAATTTACCATTTATTCTGACTGGTTTTGCTTTAGTATAGTCTCCCAAAGCTTTCCAAATAGTTTGTCCATCCTCAAAAACAATATTAGGTTCCTCAAATAATTTATTTATGGTTTGCATAATACCTTGTTTATCTAATTTGTACCTTTTTCCTTTTAATGTCCAGACTGTTTCTACAATAACAATATCAGTAATTAGTATTTTTTCTTTACCTGATATAATTTTAGTTGCTTGTTCTGATTGAGCTGGTTCGTCTTGTAGTAAATATCTTAAAAGAATATTTGTATCAATGGCTATCATGAGGATATAGAACTTTGTAATGACGTTTCATCACTGTATTTCTTATCTATTTTAATTCCTTTCAAAAAACCTGAAGCTGAACCTAATATTTTTTTAATAATTGTAATATGGCCATTATTATCGACAAAACTTTCATATTCATCACCAGGAGCAATATGTGCTTGACGGCATTGTTCAATAGGTAAAGTAATTTGTCTTTTAATACTGACTTTTGGCATTTTATTCATCCCTTTGCTTTTAAGTTATAGCTAGATAATATACAATTCTTTACTGACATTCAACAAGTAAAGAATCTATTGCTTTTATTAATTATTAAAAGTAACCGTTTAAGGGTGATCTGAGCCTACCTAATAATTCTAAATTTCAAAAGAATTCACTGTTTTTAGCAACAGTGAATGGCGGTTAACTGGAAATTATATTCAAAATAATTGTGTTCTCTTTCTTCTGCTTAAGGTCAATACCAACTGATCTATGGAGGTACTAATTCAAATGACTAAAATAATTGAGCATTAGAAATCACTTGACAGATTGTCTTTAATTGGCGACAATAAAATATAATGTACGAAATAAAAAAGACAACTCAATTTCAAAAATGGTTTAAAAATCTTAAAGATATTAAGGCAAAAGCTAGAATAACTTTAAGACTTAAAAGTGTATCCTTAGGAAACTTTGGAGATTATAAATCACTTGGGCAGAATCTTTTTGAATTACGTTTTTTCTTTGGTAGTGGTTATCGTGTTTATTACACAATTAAGAATAACCAAGTCATTTTTTTGCTTACAGGTGGTGATAAATCATCTCAAGAAAAAGATATAAAGCAAGCAAAAAAATTATATGAAGCACTGGAGGATAATGGATATGAAAACTGAAACTAGTGATTGGGATGCAAGTGAATATCTTGATAGTCCTGAGATGATTAAAGAATATATAAATGCTGCGATAGAAGAAGGAAGTCCTGAATTATTGCAAGCTGCTTTGGGTGATGTTGCTAAAGCCCAAGGAATGACAGATATTGCCAAAAAAGCAAATGTGAGTAGACAAAATCTCTATAAGACATTTTCTACTGGCAGTCACCCAAGACTCGACACCATCCAAAAAGTAATCCATTCACTCGGGCTTAAACTTAAAGTTGAAACTTTGTAAAAGTGTTTTATAACAATTGGCTCAAGATTGTCGTGCTTTGAGCAAGAAGCTGAATGACTCCTAAACCCCGTAGACATACTCAGGTGCTAAGTCTGCTCCATTAGTTCATGTTAAGGCATGAAAATCAGGATCAATAAAAACAGAATCAAAGAATTCCTTATCTTTTAGAGGCTCAAAGATAGGGCCTTTGAGTTCCCCTTCAAGACAAAGCTTTCCAGATTTTCCATCTTCAAACTTAACCCATAGATTAAAACCATCCAGGGGTTTCACATCTACAATATTAGGTGTCATTATTGCTCCAATGCATTTTGAATTATAAGTAAAATGTAGCAAACTCACATATTTGACAAAACATTTATTTATGCCTATTATATTAACCATAATTTATGGCAATTTGAAGGGTGTTACTATGAGTGAACTTACTGTGCAATTATTTGATACTACAGGTTATATTAGTCCAAAAGCCGTTGCCGAGCTGTTTCATACGACAATAAAAGAGGTAGCTATTTTCTCAGGACTTAGCCAGGAATCTGTATCAAAGCGTAGTCGAGTACATTCTAAAACATCACAAAAACGATTACGTGATATTGTTCTTATTATCAACAAGGTATTACCTTGGAGTGGTAGCCCGATGCAGGCTTACGCCTGGTATAGATCGGAACAACTTCCAGGATTTGGTGGGCTTACAGCCGAAGACTTGGTCAAAAGAGATATGGCAAATGATGTACTGGATTATATCACTGAATTAACGGAAGGTGGCTTTGCCTGATTTAACCTTAAAAGTGGTTGGGTATAGAGCTATCCAACCAAACTGGTCATTTGATGTTCTTTCTGGTGAGGGGGCTAAGATTCATGGAGGGCGTTTTAACCCATCTGGTACAAGTGCTCTTTATCTGGCACTCTCACCATTAGGTGCTTTAGCAGAATTCAATCAAGCTGGGTTTTCCCATAGGCCTCAACCAACAACTCTCTGTGCTTTTGAAATATCCTGTTCAGATATTCTTGATCTTTCCACTACTGAAGGTAGAAGAGAAGCCAAAATCTCACTTAAAGAAATGGCTTGTGATTTTCGATACCTAAAAGCAAAAAAACTGATCCCTCCAACGTGGAAGATGGTTGATTTCTTAATAAGGAATAATAAAGCTGGGATTGTTGTGCCGTCATTTGCCCCACTTGCATCAAAGGATATGAAAAATCTTGTGCTGTGGAAATGGGGTGATTCTACTCACAAAATTAAAGTAATTGATGATCATCATCGATTACCAAAAAATCAAAACTCATGGCTGTGAATATTGTTGAATGATGAGATGGACGCCCCACAGTAATCGGCATCGCAATGTGCCATACTTAAGGTGTTTTCTTTAAGTAAATCTGAGGAGCATCCATCATCAGTCATCATAATATAATTGGTATCGATTTAGCAAAGAATTATTTTCAAGTTTGTGCTTTACTCTTATTAAGTGATAAATTAATCTTCTCTTACTTATTCCTAATACCTTATTCTTCATCAAAGGAATAGGGTAATTCTTGAATTATCAGTGGTATGGTCATTGCTTCATCAAGAAAAATATCATTATTCTCAATCGCTTCAATAGTTATAACTGTAGTAATGTCTATTCCCCCGTCAAAATCAGGCTGAGCATCCACAATATGACCTGCACCCTGACCACTTTTACTACTGGCTGAAAATAATAACTGCCCGGGCTCCGCACTTTCTGTAGTATCACAGTGGGCAATATACATTTGTCGTTTTAATTTACCCAGGTATTGCATTCTTGCAACAACTTCCTGACCGGTATAACAGCCTTTTTTAAAGTTGATAGCATGCAAGGCTTGTAGATTGAGCATTTGTGGAATAAAGCTTTCATTGGTCTGGCTAAACACATTGGGAATGCCGGATTGAATGTCCAATAGTCTCCAGTGTGAGCTGTCCAGTAATTGAGCCTTAGGACTTAATGCCTGCCATAGCTTTTTCATCTCTTCAATTGAGGCGATACATTCAAAACGAGCTGCTGTACTGGCCGGTGTATCTGCAAGACGAATAAGAGTCATCTCTTTAAATTGTGTGCTATTATAATATTCAATGGGAATGTCAAAGCCATATTCTTTAAGTGCTTTCTCTGCTGATGTACCATAGATACCAATTCTAATAGTCTCATTACTCACATTGGTTAATTCAACTTTGCTCATCATAACAAACATTTTCAGGCGTTTAAGATTTGCTTCAATGAGTGTTTGGGGTAATTGTAGATGCAGTTGTTGTTGATGATTAAATATTGAGAATAGAGCACGTAAGCGTCCCTTGGGTGTACAAAGACCACTAAGTTGAGATGTAGAATCATTAACCATATTAATATCGTTTGTCAGCTGACCTTGCAGGAAGGTATTTTTATCATCACCTGTGACTTGAATCAGTCCCAGGTATGATAAGTCACTGAGATATAAATCTCCTGTTGAGCTGTTGATTGATTGATTAAAGCAAACTTCTTGTTGTTCATTGTAAGAAGCACCGGAATCTTCCAGGAAATTGATCCAATTGTTTGACATAGTTGTATGTTTCTCTTTATATTGAGGTCAAATGAAAATAATATTAGTAACTACTCAGCATATTGACTAACAAATAACAGTTGAGCCTTATGTTCACTTATTTTTAGAACTTAGAAAACTCACTACGTT
>JADFVK010000235.1 GCA_015222495.1 Pseudomonadota bacterium | reverse complement strand
TAGCTGGTATTGTGGGACCTAATCTATGGAATAAACTAGGTGGTGCAAAACAGGATGTTGCAGCCACGCAAATTAAAAATATAGAAGTAAGCCTGGATTCATACCGTTTGGATATGGGTAAGTACCCTAAAACCCTTGATGAACTCATCAAAGATAGCACAGGAAAATCACGCTGGAATGGCCCATATATAAAATCAATTCCACTGGATCCCTGGGAAGAAGCCTATCAATATCAAATTCCCGGTAAGAATAATAAGGACTATGATCTTATTTCTCTGGGTGCTGATGCTCAATCAGGGGGAGAAGGTGAAAATAAAGATATCACTAATTGAAAAACAAAGAGCCTTTACACTACTTGAACTATTAATTGTACTGGCAATTATGGCCTTAGGCAGTGCTATTATTATTCCCAGTATTACTAATACTGGTAGTAAAATTTTTAATGCTCAAATAAAAGAACTGGCTGCCATATTAAAATATAATCGCCGTAATGCTGTTATAAGCGGTCAAACACAATTATCACAGCTTTTTCCTTATGAAAATAATAACCATAAAGCCATAATCTATACGGATAAAAAAAAAGGCTCATGGTATAGCAGAGGTGCTACTTTTTCGTGGTTAGAGCAATCTAAAAATCTTCCTAATAGTATGATCAATATTCAATTTTTTCCTCAGGGTGGAGCAACAGGAGGTACTTTAATTCTGCAGCAGGGCTCACTTAAATCTCAACTAGTCATTGATAGTTTTACCGGTAAGCTATCCATTGAAGAAGTTTTATAGAATGAATATTATCAAATATCAATATGCTTTCACTCTATTAGAAATTTTAATATCAATCACACTGACCTCTTTGGTTTTAGGCAGTTTATTTGTATTACAAAGTAATAGCAGCAAACTGGCCTTTAAAGCAATGCATCAAGTGGATGAAAATATTGCTCTGCAAGCAGCATTAAATACAGCGTTACTAAGCATAGATAGTAATAATCTTTTTATCGATACAATCAAGGGTGGCCATTATAAAATCACCAATATAAGCCCCTTAGCAAAACCAGAAAATCAATCAAATAGATTAAACTGGCAGCTGGAAAAATTTGATATTGTCGATGAGAAAAATAATATTCTAATCAGTAGTATTCGCTTCAAAAAACTTGCTCCATAAATATGAATACTAATCAATTCAAGCCACTCAAAAAAGAATATTATCAAGGCTTTACTTTATTAGAGTTATTAATTTCTCTTAGTTTAAGTTCCGTACTACTGGTTGTTTTAGTTATCAGTTTTAATCAACTTAGTCAAATTTGGGAAAATAATAATAATCAATTAGATGAAAAAATTGATCAGTCCCTTATTATTATGGAAATTGAAAAAGCTTTATCCGCAGCCTACCCCTATACTTTTAAAAGTGAAGTCAGCCTAAAAAATAAAATTTTTTTTGTGGGTGAAAATAACAAACTACAATGGATATCAACAGTATCACCTTCTTATAATGACAGGATAATGATATGGTCAATAGCATTATCTGATAAAGGCTTTAAACTACTTGTTACTCCTGTGTTAAGCGGTGATCCAAGCAATAAAATACAATATGCTTTAAACAGCAGCAAAAATTCAGAAATGTTACTTTTTAAGCAATATATAGTGACTCCAAGCTACTTATTTAATGAAACAAGCGGCAATCAGGAGTGGTTAGATAGTTGGTCTACAGATGAAAAAAAGAGTCTTCCTAATGCCATACGGCTAAATTTTTCAGCCACAGACGATGATTCTGAGCTCAAATCATTTGACATCATTAGCCCTATAGCTGCAAACCAAACTCAACTCATTAGGACAAGATAAAAGTGGGCTTCAATAAGCTAACAAACTATAAACTAGCAAAGAAAGAAAATGGCGTTATTTTAATTGTTGTTTTATGGATTATTATTATTTCACTCACCATGGTCACTATTTTAGCCTCTAATGTACGTCTATCCGTTGCTACCATATTACAGCAAAGCAATGCTTTACAAAATAAAGCACAATTAATGGCAACCATAAACCTGGCCAAGATGGAAATATTGCTTGAAAAATCCACACTGAAAAACAGTAGCTTGAACGCTAATAAAAGAAACCGTTTTAATGGTCAGCCGATTAATTTGTCTTACCAGTATGAAACTAATATTGTTGTGCGCATAAATGAACTATCAGGTCTGATCAATATAGCACGTATTTCACGTAAGAACTTTAAGCTTCTGCTGGAAAAAAAGCTAGAATCTTTAGAAAAATCTATCGATGTTGAAGACTTACTTGATGCCTGGCAAGACTGGACTGATAGTGATAACTTAACACGCCTGCATGGAGCAGAGAGTAATTATTATCAGCAAAAAGAACCACCTTATCAGCCTGCTAATTCCAAGCTGACAAGTGTTGAAGAACTAAAATTGATTAAAGGCTTTGCTGATATTTTTAAAGATATTGATCTCAATTCTATCTTTTCTATTTATGGCCCATCAGCAAGCATTAATCCCAATAATGCTTCCAGAGAAGCACTGCATTTAATACCAGGACTCACTGACCCACTAGTAGAAAAAATACTTAGTCAAGGTCCTTTTATCGCAATGTCTGATTTTTATGCCTTGTTTTCTGCAGATGAAATTAATAAAATAAAACCCTGGTTTTCATTGCGTAAGAGTAATTTTTTTGCCATTATCGTATATCCAAAGGAATTTGAAAAAAATGCTTTACTCAATACCAATAATGAATTCTTTGCCTATAAGGAATTAGTCCAGTACAAAGGTTTAAACACTTTACCAGTATCACTTAAAGTTTACCCGATGAGCAAAATAAATCTTAATCCAAAAAATCATACGAGCCTTAAAGATAATGAAGAAGATAATTAAGAAACTATTCATTTTTAACATATTTTTTTTTGCAGCCTCATTGAATGCAGAGTCCATTGATATATTTGATCAAAATAGAGGAGAGAGCAAAGACCTCAATACAAAGCCTATAAAAACTCAAAAAAGCATCCCTTCAAAAAGAAGGGGCTTAAATTCAAAAAAATTACCTGATTTTCAACTCATTGGCATATCACGCTTTAATAATAAATATACCTTATATTTCACTAATAAAAAAAGAAAAATAGAGCAGCATGCCTGGTTTGATAATAATACGACTGAAAATAAAAAATTTATTTATGCTAATTATTCCATAGATAAAATTTTTGAAAGAAAACTTTATTTAAATATTAACGGTAATAAAAAGTGTGTAGAGAATGAAGCTAAGGGTGTTTCTTGTGATCATTCAAAAAAACAAATGATCTTGTCAATCATTCATAAAAATACACCCATAAGAAAAAAGTCAGCAGTGAAAAAAAAGACGAAGAGATCCGTTAATAATACGTCCTCCCGTTCTAAAACTTTATTATTAGATTAAAAACTAAAAAGAGTAATTCAAGTGGAACAAGGACTTCGTAATTATTTAGTAGTGACCGGCGGTTATTGGGCTTTTACCATTACCGATGGTGCAATACGTATGCTGGTAGTACTGTACTTTCATATGTTGGGTTATTCCCCATTTGAAGTCGCCATGTTATTTCTCTTTTATGAATTCTTCGGCATTATTACCAATCTGGTTGGGGGCTGGCTGGGTGCTCGTATCGGTCTTAATCTAACCATGCATATTGGTATGGGAATGCAGATTATTGCATTAGTAGCACTAACTGTACCGGATGCATGGCTGTCCATAGCCTATGTGATGGCTGCTCAGGCTTTATCCGGTATTGCTAAAGATTTAAATAAAATGTCAGCCAAAGCATCAGTTAAAATTATGCTTGATGATCAAGGAGGCACTCAGCTCTTTAAATGGGTGGCTATTTTAACCGGTTCTAAAAATGCATTGAAAGGAGCTGGCTTTTTTATTGGTGCTGCATTACTGGACTGGCTTGAATTTCGTGGTGCATTAATTAGCCTGGCAGGATCACTATTTATCGTTTTTATCATTACTATTGTGATGCTGCCTTCGGGTGTTGGCAAGATGAAGTCCAAGCCAAAATTTACTCAGGTTTTCTCAAAAATAGCGGCCATCAACTGGTTATCTGCTGCACGTTTTTTTCTGTTTGGCTCACGAGATGTGTGGTTTGTTGTGGGTTTACCCGTATTTCTCTATGAAGTACTTGAATGGTCAAACTCAGAAATTGGAGCCTTTATTGCTTTTTGGATTATCGGCTATGGATTTGTTCAGGCCAGCGTCCCAAAATTAATACGCAGCCGGGAACAAAGCAAACTGCCCACAGGTCAAACTGCACGATTATGGGCATTTATTCTGGCTATTTTTCCTGCAGGAATATTACTAGGCTTTCAACAGACATGGCCTGTTGATTATGT
>JADFVK010000234.1 GCA_015222495.1 Pseudomonadota bacterium | reverse complement strand
GGCGTAACGGAAATGGGTTTGAGTATTGCTCAAAAAATAGGTATAGGTATGCTTGCTCGAGCTAAAGGGAAGCATTTTCTAGTTTTTAATGGCTTAAAAAATTTTAAATATTAAGGTTTAATTTAACTTTCACATTCTAGATGAATGATTCCATGAATTATTCCTATAATGAGAGTAGAATTTATCTAACAAAGTGAGTATTTCAGATATGTTAGGAGTTGATATCTGTATGGAGAGCGTATTAGTTTGAGCTTAAATTTAAGCATGATTTGTACATATATGATGGACGATTTAAAAAGTTATATAGGTAGTCGTACATGGTTTCATTAGTCGATAATAATGATGACGTTAATACAAGAGCTAAAATTACATCATTAGTTAATGATGAACAAGATAGTAGTAAGCCTAAACACCAGCAGATTGTAATTGTTGACGATCAATCTACAGGTAGAACGATACTGAGTAAGGTTGTTCAACAAATTTCTGATAATATCGATGTGGTTGAGTTTGAGCGTCCTCAAGATGTGCTTGTTTGGCTGGAATCAAACCAACCTGATTTAATTATTACTGATTACCGAATGCCTGATATGAATGGCGTGGAATTTATTAAAGCGCTACGCAAAAAAGAAGGCTGTCATGATATTCCTATTATGATGATCACGGTTGTTAGTGAAAAAGAAGTGCGTTATGACGCACTTGATGCTGGAGCAACGGCCTTTTTAACGCGTCCTATTGATCAAATTGAATGTCGAACTAGTTGCAGAAACTTACTTAAATCTTATGAACAACATTTAATTATTCAAGATCGAGCTGAATGGTTAGCTGAGCAAGTTGAAGTCGCTACACAGCAAATTGTATTACGAGAAAGAGAAACCTTATTACGTCTTGCAAAAGCAGGGGAGTATCGTGATGAGGAAACAGGCAATCACGTTATACGAATGGCAAAATATTCGAGACAAATTGCAGAAGAACTAGGCTTTAGTGAATTAGATTCAGACCACATCGAATACGCCGCATCAATGCATGATATCGGTAAGATCGGCATTCCTGATAATGTACTGTTAAAAGAAGATAAGCTAGATGCTGATGAGTGGGTAATTATGCAAACTCACACCACAATAGGCTATGGAATTCTCGCAAATAGTCAGTCTAAATATATGCAAATGGGAGCGATTATTGCTCTTTATCATCATGAACGATTTGATGGGAATGGCTATCCTAAAGGCTTGGCGGGGGAAGAGATTCCTTTAATTGCTCGTATAGTATCCGTTGCAGATGTTTATGATGCCCTTGTTTCTGTTAGGCCGTATAAAGAAGCATGGCCAGTGAATGATGCCATTGCTTATTTAAATAAACAGGCAGGGACACAGCTTGATCCACAGTGTGTTAATGCTTTTTGCAAACGCATTCCACAAGTCACCAAAATTCAAACAGAATATGCTGATTAAACATCTAAATCGGGTTAAACAGACCGTAAGACAGACTGGAGATTCTGAGCCAGAGCAAATAAGTATACGATTAGTAATTGGTATATTTCTTATTATTTATTTTTGCTTTCCTTGGTCTGAAGGTGAAACATTTAAACAATCGATTAGCTCTGTTGCTAGTATTGTTGCTCTTATTTATTATGCAAATGCGATGTCAATTGCTTTTGCATTATTAATTAATCCTAAAGAATCACCTATCAGACGAATATCTGGAAGCGCTTTAGACTTAATATCGTTATCCATTGTTATGTATTTAGTCGGAGCAGACAGCGTTTTCTTATTTGTTCTGTATTTGTGGGTTATTTTAGGAAATGGCTTTAGATATGGACTGAAATATTTGCATATTTCATTAGCGATTGCTCTTATTGGTTTTTCTGTTGCAATTACTTGGGGGGAATATTGGCAGGCAGAAAGTACAAAACCAATCGCATTGAGCCTGCTCTTTATGCTTATATTAATACCGGCATACACCTCTTTTCTATTAAAAAAATTACATGCCGCGATTGCCTCTGCCAAGCAAGCCAATGAGGCAAAAACACGATTTTTAGCAAATATGTCACATGAATTAAGAACACCGCTTAATGGTGTTATTGGCATGGGAGACTTGTTGCGAGAAACTAAGCTGGATTATGAGCAGCGAGAGCTTGCTAATACGATGCATCGTTCAGCACATACATTATTAGACCTAATTGAAAAAGTGCTTGATATTTCCAAAATTGAAGTCGGGAAAGTAGTTATTACGAATAGTCAGTTTGATTTGTACAGATTAGTTAACTCTGTTCTCGCGATGAAAATAGCTATCGGTGCTGTAAAAGGCTTGAATGTATCCTGTACAATTGATCCCGACGTTCCTTTTTTGCTAAATGGTGATTCACCACATATTCGCCAAGTGCTTATTAACCTAATGGGAAATTCCATTAAGTTTACGGAAGAAGGCTCTGTTAACCTTCATGTTTTCATGGTTAACACCGATGGTGATAACGTCGTTATCCGCTTTGAAGTAAAAGATACTGGGATTGGTATTGCCCAACATTTACTTGAAAGTGTATTCGATGATTTCACTCAGGTAGGATTGTCGGCAAATCAAACTAAAGGTGGTACTGGGTTAGGTACAACGATATCAAAAGAATTGGTTGAGTTAATGGGTGGAAGTATTGGTGTGTACAGTAAATTGCATCAGGGTTCTACATTCTGGTTTGAGCTACCATTTTCTGTTGTCTCAGATATACGTTTAGATATTTCTGATAATCACTTACTCCTAATGGCTACAGAAGGTACTTTATTCAGTTTAGCGCCCATTTTAAACGGTTGGAATGTTGATTTTGATTCAGCACCATCAGCGGCGCATATGATAACAATGCTACGTCAAGCTATTGACCGAAATAATGGCTATAAAATCTTATTTATTGACCAACAAAATTTAGGTGATGTATCACCTATCGAAATTGCTGAAATATTAAAAGCTGATCGGCTTTTAGATGGATTGTCAGTTGTTCTAATTAATGCATTCGATCACCATATTTATAATGATGAGTTAGGCCAGTTTTATATTTCAATTATTGATGATATTTCTGATAAAAGACTACTGTTTAATGCAATACATGCAGCACAAAGTATTCATATTAATGCTGATAATGTTGTTTCTATTTCAGAGCATTATGCTAATCAAGTCGGTGCACAGCCATTGTCTATATTAGTTGCTGAAGATAATAAGGTTAATCAGCAAGTAATAGAAGGGATTTTAAAAAAAGCAGGTCATACGGTTCAACTTACAGATACAGGTGAAAAAGCACTCGATATATTAAGTGCAGATCTTGATAATATTGATTTGTTAATTGTCGATAAAAATATGCCTGAACGTTCTGGAGATGAAGTTGTACAAGCCGTACGGTATATGGACACAGCAGGAGATTTGCCTATTATTATGCTTACAGCTGATGCGACACCAGAGGCGAAAGAGGAGAGTTTGGCTATCGGTGTTAATGAGTTTTTAATTAAACCAATTGATTCATTTGCATTGTTAGAAAAAATTGCAATTTTATCCCAACAGAAAAAGCCCATTAAAAGCGAACAGTTTGATAAAAAATCTGCTTCCATGGAAACAATAGAACTAGAAAACAGCTGGTATGATATCGATGTGTTTGATCAATTACGACAACTTGATGATGATCCAGCATTTATCAGACGATTAGTGACGGGATTTAGTGAAGATGGAAGTAAGCATCTACAAAAGATAAAAGAAGCAGTTGCGTCTGATTACCCTCAGTTTAGAGAGTCTTTACATGCACTAAAAGGATCTTCAACTGAAATCGGTGCTAAAAAACTTGCTGAAATTTGCCGACAGGCAGAGGAGTGTAAACCCAACGAAATTGGTACTAAAAAGCTTGAGAAATTAAGCAATGATATTGAACAAGCTTATAAAAGTACCATTTCTTCCTTAGATGATGCTGCTTCTAAGGCAGAAAAGACTTAAACCTAACTCTTATTGACTTTATGAGTTTGACGACTAACAAGACGCTCCATCATTCGTAAATCTTTGTCTGTTAGATTTAGAGCCGCATCAGCCCATACATTAGCAATATCGACCAGTTCTTCATAAGGAATTTTATTGCAAATATCTTTAACTTTCGATATTGAGCGGTAGGTATTAGGTGAACGTCGTGCTGCTTTTATATATTTATACAAAGCTAGTTCACCTTCACCTTTATCAGCAAGAATGTCAATTACGCCCATCTCATAGAGTTCTTCCGACGTATATAGCTTGCCAGATAAGATCATTTTTTCTGCTGCTGCAGCACCAATTTTTCTAGATAGAATCGAATAAGCGCCCATGCCAGGAAATAAATTAAATAAGACTTCTGGTAAACCTAATTTAACACCGCGTTCTGCAATAATTAAATTACTTGATAAAGCTGACTCAAAACCACCACCTAATGCATCGCCTTGGATAAGTGAAACGGTAGTTAGATCTAGATTAAAGTGATTCATGTTTTGATGAAGAATATCAATACATTGAATAGCGTAAGATAGTAAGCCTTCTCGGTTTCTTTCTTGAATCAATGAGCGAAATAGGTTTAAATCACCACCAAGGTTAAACACACCTTCAACATCTGAACCGACAACAAGGTAATCATATTTTTTATTACTACTATATGCCATTTCAGCTTTAACATTACCTAGATAAGATGTTAAATCATTTAATAAGGTAGGCGTGAAACATGGTCTAGGTTCACCACTCATAAGGAACCAACCGATTCTGTATTCACTATCATAGTATGTGTTAAGTTGAGAATATTGACTTCCCGTGTCTTCGCCATATCTAGCTTGGTACGGTTCATTTAAGTGTACGACGTTGCTCATTTCGCTCTCCTAATAATTTTATGGTTTCTGACTTATTTTTGACAGATAACCTGTTCTTACGTAACGATAAGCACAAACCGTGCCTGTTAAGTATTTAGGATTGTTTCGACAGTAATCTTAAAGAATTGGGAGCATTCCTTGTTTCTGATCCATCAATCCAAGAAAGGACTTTACGGACAAGCGTATTAAATTAATGTGATGGATCGCTCAGAAAAGTTGAGCCTGTTGTTAGGAAATGTCATTTTGTGATTTAGTTAAAACTTATTGTTGGCGTGTGAACTTAATAATATGTCGGCGATCACGTTTGTTCGGTCGCCCTTTGTCATGACGAAAACCTAATGGCTGATCTTTAATTTGTTGATGTAATAGCTCACGTTTAGCAATGCTTTCTTTCGATTCAACATATAGTTGTTGAGCCTCAACAGCGGGACGACGTTGTTTATTTAAACCCAATACTGTCACAATATGTACATAAGGTGGCTTTGAAATACTTACAATATCATCTGGTTTGATAGTGCGGCTGGGTTTAACTCTATTATTATTAAGATGAACTTTTCCGCCATTAATTGCTTCCGTTGCTAGACTTCGCGTTTTATAAAAACGTGCAGCCCACAGCCATTTATCTAGGCGTTGGCTACTATCATCAAGCTGCTTCTCTTGTTTTGCCATTAAGCCTTGCCCTGCAACTGAGGCAAGATTGATTCATTTTCTAATGTAGATGTATCTGAGGTGATTTCTTCACCTTTTGCGATAGTGCGCAGCAAGCGACGCATGATTTTACCTGATCGTGTTTTAGGTAAATTATCGGCATAACGGATCTCATCAGGCTTGGCGATTGCACCAATTTGCTCTCCAACCCATGCTCGTAACGTTTGCGTTAACGCATCATCAATACCATTTTCTGG
>JADFVK010000233.1 GCA_015222495.1 Pseudomonadota bacterium | reverse complement strand
TACGAACAATTAGAACATGGACAGAATTTTCTCTGGAAAATACGTTTTGCCCTGCATATTTTATGTAAGCGTCATGAAGAACGTTTACTCTTTGATTATCAAAGAGAATTGGCAGAACAGTTTGGCTATACCGATGCTGAAGGTCAATTAGCGGTTGAACAGTTTATGGGTGATTATTATCAGACAGTCATGGAACTGGAACGCCTCAATGAAATGCTGCTGCAATATTTTCAGGAAATATTAATCTACGATGATACCGCTTCCAGGCCAGAAAAAATTAATCGCCGTTTTATCAGTTATAAAGGCTATATCGCTGCGGCCAACAAGGATATCTTCAAACATTATCCCTTTGCATTACTAGAAATTTTCTTATTACTTTGTCAAAACCCGCAACTTAAGGGCGTTCGAGCCAGTACTATCCGCCTTATTCGAGCACATAGTTATTTAATTGATATGAGTTTCCGCGATGATTTGCGTTGTCGTGCTTTATTCATGGAAATTATGCGTCAGCCCTTTGGCATTACCCATGAAATGCGCCGCATGAACCGTTATGGTATTTTGGCAGCCTATATTCCAGCCTTTAAACAAATAGTTGGACAAATGCAGCATGACCTTTATCATGCCTATACCGTTGATGAACACACACTGAAAGTTTTACGTAATTGCCGTCGTTTATTTGTTGATAAACATAAAGATGAACTCCCCTTAGCCAGTCATATTGCCAAAACCTTAGCCAAACCTGAGTTACTATATCTGGCTGCACTTTTCCATGATATCGCCAAGGGACGAGGTGGGCAACATGAAGTTTTTGGTGCCATAGATGCTGAACAGTTTTGTCTATTACATAACTTGAGCCATAATGATACACGATTAGTGACCTGGCTGGTGAGAAACCATTTGATTATGTCGATGACAGCTCAACGTAAGGATATTAATGATCCTGCAATCATCCATGAATTTGCCTTATTAGTTGATGATATCGATCATCTTGATTATCTATATTTATTAACCACTTCTGATATCAGAGCAACCAGTCCAAAAGTCTGGAATAGCTGGAAAGCTTCTTTGCTAAGTCAGCTTTATGATTATACAAAACATGCCCTGCATCAAGGATTGGAAAGTCCACAACAGCATGAAGAATTGATCAATCATAATAAACAAATTGCATTAAAGGATTTAACAAATCTACAATGTTCAGAGGAGGATATTCTGACTCTATGGGATACCCTGCCTGACGACTATTTTATTAAACTTCAGGCCGAAGAAATTATTTGGCAAACACAGGCGATTTTGGAAACTGATATTAATGAGAAAAATAAGCCCATAGTCAAAATTAAAATTGATGAACAGCGTGGTGCCACAGAAATTTTCATTCATACCATGCCCAAAAATTGCGTTTTTGCCATAGTCACTTCAACCTTATCGCAGCTAGTACTTGATGTCATCGAAGCACAAACGATTACTTCAGATAAGGGTTATGCCTTTCATACTTATTTTATTCTTGAAGAAGATGGCAGTATTGTCAGGGATGCTGATCGTATTCATAAGATCCAGCTTGCTTTAGAAGAAAAACTATCTTCTGAGAGTTTTTCTCTGCCTGTTGGATCACAACGTTTAAGCCGTACTCAAAAGCAATTTTCGCTGCAAACCAATGTTCAGTTTGATGAAGACCTAGCTAATAATCAAACCATTATGACTATAGAAGCGGCTAATCGTCCAGCCATGTTATCTCATATTGGACAGGCATTAATTGAATGCCGGGTATTACTTGAATCTGCTAAAATTTCCACTTTTGGGGAAAAAGTTGAAGATGTCTTTATTATAAGAGATGAAAACCATCAAATTATTACCGATATTAAAAAACAGGAAGAAATTCGCAGAACCATTATTCAATTGGTCGATAGCATAGATTAAAGCTGAATAAATTCCAGACCATTTCCATCAGGATCACGGCAAAATAATGCCTGGCGCCCAGAAGAACTCATTGTAAATGGCACTTTATGTGCTTGTAAAACATTTTTAAGCTGACTAATATCATTAACATGCAGAGCTATATGTCTATCACGGCCCACATGCTCAGGCTGATGTACACATTGTTCTGTTTTATGCAGATTTAACAAATGAATCTGTTGTGATCCCACATTTAGCCAAGCCCCTTTATAAGCCATCTCCGGACGCTGCGGATCTTTTTGTAAACCGAGAATATCACAATAAAACTGTAGAGCCTTATCCAGATCCTCAACAATCAAACTACTATGATGAATTCCCGAAAATAGTGATTTATTTTCCATCCTGGTATTGTATTCACACTATTAAAAATAGTAAAGATCATTTGATGCATGAACAAAGTTTCCTATATAATACCTAGTTCCCATATTCTATGAGTTAAATTTAGAAGATAAGAATGAATCCATTATTAGACTTTTTAAAGCCCTATCCTTTTGAGCGACTGGCTGAATTAAAAAAATCAATTCATCCCAATGCTCAGTTAAAGCATATCCCTTTATCTATTGGTGAGCCAAAAAACAAGCCGGCTGATTTTGTATTTGAAGCCCTGCAGAAACATACTGATGGTATTGCACAATACCCTAATGTCCGAGGCCTGCCGGAATTGCGTCAAACACTATCTAACTGGATTGAAAAACGTTATAAGCTCAATGATGGTCAGATTGATCCTGAAACCCAGATATTACCAGTCAATGGTACTCGTGAAGCCTTATTTTCATTTGCTCAGGCCGCCATTAGTAACAATGAAAAAGATCCTCTGGTGATTATGCCTAATCCTTTCTATCAAATTTATGAAGGGGCTGCTATTTTAGCTGGAGCAACACCCTACTTTGTAAATGCCTGTGAAAGAACTTATTATGTTCCAGAATTTAATAGTATTCCAAATAGTATCTGGAAGCGCTGTCAATTACTTTATATCTGCTCTCCGGGAAATCCATCAGGTGAAATAATTGATAAACAATTAATGCAGCACCTGATTAAGCTTTCCTATGAACATAACTTTATTCTAGCTTCTGATGAATGCTATTCAGAAATCTATCAGGATGAAGAGCGTCTTCCCCCTGGCTTACTTGAGGCGGCTAATGACATGGGGCACACCGATTTTGAAAACCTCATTGTATTTAATAGCCTTTCTAAACGTTCCAATGTCCCAGGCCTACGTTCTGGTTTTGTAGCTGGTGATGCCAAGCTAATTGAAAAGTTCTTTTTATACCGTACTTATCACGGTTCAGCCATGCCAATACCTACACAGCATGCCAGTATTGCCTGCTGGAGTGATGAGCAACACGTGAAAGATAATCGTGACTCCTATCGTGAAAAATTTAAAGCTTTTGTTGAGATTTTAAGTCCGGTACTTGAAATAAAGGCACCTCCAGCCTCATTCTATATCTGGCTGAAGATTCCCCATGGTGATGATGAAAAATTTACAGCAGATCTTTATCAGACACAACATATTAGCGTACTACCCGGCAGTTATTTATCTCGTACCACAGGCCATGCTAATCCAGGCTTAGGCTATGTGAGAATTGCTCTGGTTGCTCCTCTGGAAGACTGTATTGAAGCAGCCCAGCGGATTCGTACTTTTTTAAAACGTTATAAAGAATAATAATGAAAAAAACCTTACCATTTACAGCACAACAAATCACTGAAATTAAAGCACAGCACCCGACACCTTTTCACATTTATGATGAAAAAGGCTTACGGGAACATGCACAAAAATTTAAACAGGCATTTAGTATTTTCCCCGGCTTCAAAGAATATTTTGCTGTGAAGGCCACACCAAATCCCTTTATCATGAAAATATTAGATGAAGAAGGTTTTGGAGCTGACTGTTCCTCGCTTGCAGAATTATTATTGTCTGAAAAAATTGGTGTCACTGGTGAGGACATCATGTTCACCTCCAATGATACAGAGCAAAAGGAATATATTAAGGCCAATGAATTAGGCGCTATTATTAATTTAGATGATATTGCTCATATAGATTATCTGGAACAAACTCTGAAAACACAGGGTGGCTTACCTGAACTCTTATGTTTTCGCTATAACCCCGGACCATTAAGAGAAGGCAATGCGATTATTGGTGATCCCAAGGAAGCCAAATATGGTTTTACTCGTGAGCAATTATTTGAAGGGTACAAAATCTGTCAGGAAAAAGGTATAAAGCGCTTTGGTTTACACACCATGATTATTTCCAATGAATTAAACCCGGATTTCTTTGTTGAAACAGCTACTATGCTGTTTGAACTGTCTGTTGAACTTAATGAAAAGCTCAGCATTAAGCTGGAATTTGTTAATTTAGGTGGTGGTATCGGAGTACCTTACTTACCTGATCAAAACCCTGTTGATTATGACTATGTTGCTCAACAAGTCATGCTGCAATATCAGAAACTAATCGTAGCTAATGATCTTGATCCATTAAAAATTTATATGGAATGCGGCAGAGTTATCGCCGGGCCTTATGGCTATCTAATCACAGATGTTATCCATATGAAACACACCTATAAAGATTATGTCGGTACCAATGCAACCATGGCCAATTTAATGCGCCCTGCTTTATATGGTGCCTATCATCATATCAGTGTCATGGGTAAAGAAGTCCAGGCTGAAGATCATTGTTATGATGTCACTGGCTCATTATGTGAAAATAATGATAAATTTGCCATTGACAGACTATTACCTGAAATTTCTGCCGGTGACACTCTGGCGATTCATGACGCCGGTGCTCATGGCCATTCAATGGGCTTCAATTATAATGGTAAATTACGCTCAGCTGAACTCTTACTTCGTGAAGATAATAGCGTATTGGAAATTAGACGTTCTGAAACATTAGAGGATTATTTTGTTACTTTAGATTTTGAACAGTTAAAGACTTTTAAATAATTATTTAGGAAATACAATGGTACAAAGAAATAAAAATTTTGCAAAATTACAAGCAGGTTATCTTTTTCCTGAAATTAACCGTAGAAAAAATGAATTTATGGCTAACAATCCAGATGCAGATATCATCAGTCTGGGTATTGGAAATACCACTGAACCATTACAACCCAGTGTTGTTAAAGCTTTGAAAGATGCTGCGGATAGTATGGCAACACCTGAAGGTTATTCTGGCTATGGTGATGAGCAGGGAATGACTGCACTAAGAGAAAAAATTGCTGAACAAATGTATAGCAATGACTTAGTGGATGCCGATGAAGTCTTTGTTTCTGATGGTGCCAAGTGTGATACTGGTCGTCTACAAATGTTATTTGGTGAAGATACAACAATTGCTGTCCAGGATCCCTCATATCCGGTTTATGTGGATAGTGCAGTAATTATGGGACAAACTGGTGAATATAATAAAGACAATGATCAGTTTAATAATATTGTTTATATGAAGTGTACTGCTGAGAACAACTTTTTTCCAACTTTTGAAAAAGCTGATCTAATTTATTTTTGTTCACCCAATAACCCCACTGGTGCTGTTGCTACTAAAGAGCAACTCACTGAATTAGTTACATTTGCTAAAGAAAATGGTTCTATCATTATTTTTGATGCCGCTTATGCAGAATTTATTACTGATCCTGAACTGCCTAAATCTATTTATGAAATAGAAGGTGCTAAAGAAGTTGCTATTGAAGTCTGTTCATTTTCTAAACCCTTTGGTTATACCGGAGTACGTCTGGGCTGGACAGTGGTGCCTAAAGCATTAAAATTTGAGGATGGGACATCAGTTCATGGTGATTGGAATCGTATTATGACCACTATATTTAATGGTGCTTCAAATATTATTCAAACGGCTACCATCAATATATTGAACGATCAGGGTATGGCTGAGATGCGTGAACTGGTTGATTATTATATGGAAAATGCGCGTATTGTAAAGGCGGCATTAGATGAGTATGGGTTTACCACCTATGGTGGTCAAAATGCACCTTATATCTGGGTCAAAATTGAGTCTATGGATTCATGGCAGGCCTTTAGTTTTATTCTTGAAAATGCTCATATTGTCACCACTCCAGGTGCTGGTTTCGGCCCTGCCGGTGAAGGTTATGTGCGTTTCAGTGCTTTTGGTCATAGAGATAATATATTAGAAGCGATTCAACGTATGAAGAAACTAAAGATATAAAAATTTAGGAAGTAATAAATGATCACTTTATACGGTATCCCTAATTGTAATACAGTCAGTAAGGCGCGAAAGTGGCTGACTGAAAATAATATTGAGCACCAGTTTCATAATTTTAAAAAAGAAGGCTTGGAGCAAAAAACTTTGGATACATGGTTAGATGCTTTAGGCTGGGAAGTATTATTAAATAAACGTGGTACTACATGGCGAAAATTACCGGATGACAGCAAGTCTGATATTGATAGAAACAAAGCCTGTCAGATTATGCTGGATAATACTTCCATTATTAAACGCCCTGTTATGGATAATAATGGCGTATTTTCTGTTGGATTTAAAGAACAACAATATCAGGAATTTTTTAATTTATGAAAATATTAGTGACCGGCGGTGCTGGATATATAGGTAGTCATACCTGTGTTGAATTACTCAATAATGATTATGAAGTAGTCGTTGTTGATAACCTGTGTAATTCCAGTCAGGAGTCTCTTAATCGAGTAAAAACCATTACTGGAAAGTCAGTCACTTTTTATCAGCAGGACATACTTGATGAAGCTGGCCTTGCACAAATTTTTTCAGAAAATAAAATTGATGCTGTTATTCACTTTGCCGGCTTAAAGGCCGTAGGTGAATCAGTGGAAATGCCCCTGGAATATTACCAGAATAATCTTACGGGCACTCTGGTTCTGCTGAAAGTCATGCGAGACCATAATGTAAAAAACTTTGTCTTTAGCTCTTCTGCAACCGTTTATGGCGATCCTCATAGCGTTCCGATAAAGGAAGATTTCCCTTTATCAGCCACAAATCCTTATGGTCGTTCCAAATTAGTTATTGAAGAAGTAAGTCGCGATATTTTTCTCGCTGACAATTCATGGAATATTGCCCTATTACGTTATTTTAATCCCGTTGGAGCCCATGAATCCGGACTCATTGGTGAAGATCCCAATGGTATTCCTAATAATCTAATTCCCTATATAGCTCAGGTAGCCATTGGCAAAAGAGAGTTTTTATCTGTCTTTGGTGGTGACTATGATACTCCAGATGGTACCGGTGTCAGAGATTATATTCACGTGGTTGATTTGGCCATTGGCCATATTAAAGCTCTGCAAAAACTCACCAGAAAACCTGGGCTGGTCACTTATAATCTTGGTACCGGACAGGGATATAGCGTCCTGGAAATGATTAAAGCACTTGAAAAAGCCTCACAAAAAAGTATTGCTTATAAAATAGTTGATCGTCGTGCTGGAGATATAGCGACCTGTTATGCAGATCCTTCTTTTGCTGAACAGGAAATCGGCTGGAAAGCTGAACGAGGCCTAAAAGAGATGGTAAACGATACTTGGCATTGGCAAAGTAAAAACCCTCAGGGGTATAAATAATAGTCATAAGTGGATTATTTTTTATAATCCACTATAATTCAAGAAAACACATCTAACAATAATGATAAAGTCTCTTTTTAAACGAGACTAAAGTTCAATAAGAGAGTCAGTCTTTGAGTATCAGCAAATTATTTCAACAAGAATTACGTCAGCATTATTTATTTCGCCGTCTGTCAGATGAAGCATTTGTCAGTATACTTGCTCATTCCAATTTAACCTCCTTAAAAAGAAATGAATTGTTATTTGAAAAAAATGATGTTGCCAATCGATTCTTTATGGTGCGTCATGGGCAAATGATGTTATATCAAACCTCCCCTGATGGTAATGAAAAAGTAGTTGATATTATTGGTCCGGGGCAAACCTTTGCCGAAGCCGTTATGTTTATGGAAGGGAATCGATTTCCGGTCAATGCTAAGGCAACCTCCAGTACTGAGTTGTTTTACTTTGATAATAAATTATTCATAGCTCAATTGCAGCAGTCTAATGAACTTTGTTTTGCCTTAATGGCTGATATGAGCACCCGCTTAAAGGGCTTAATGAGCGAAATTAGCGAACTCACCATATATAATGCAAAACATCGTCTGGTCAGTTATCTCTTAGGTCAAATCAATGATAATAAGCTTCAACCAACAATCAAACTGAGTGCCACAAAATCCATGATTGCTTCCAAGCTCTCAATCACACCCGAAACCTTCTCAAGAATTATCTCTAAATTAAAAAAAGATGGGCTTATTAGCATTGATGATGAGTGCATCACTTTAATACAAGCCGATAAGCTTCATGAAATTATTGGCAAAAACTTTAACCATACCAAAGCTTCCTGCTTATAAATCTTCCAAATAAATTTGCCTGAAGGCTCTCTTGAGTAACAAAAATTTGGCACAAATAATTTAAAGTCATTTTATGTTACTTAAAATAATTCGTGCCAATTTTTTTGGCTG
>JADFVK010000232.1 GCA_015222495.1 Pseudomonadota bacterium | reverse complement strand
GAGTGGAGGAGTCTTCATTAGCTAAGTTTAATTGATCATTCAGATTGCCAATATCACTCTGATATTTTAAATGTTCATCAGTGGCTTTTTGTCTTTCATCAGCTAATAATTGTTTATCTGTTTTCAACTCTGATTTAAGATCATTTAGATCTGTGTTAAGAATTACTATGTTGTTTTGACTTTCTTTAAGTTCAGCTTCAGCTTGGTTTAGAGTTTTTTCTATCAGCTGTTTCTGTTCTTCAGCTTTATTAACCTCATGTAGGGCTTCTTTTAAATCATTAGAATAGGCTTGTTGTTGTTCATTAGTAGAAAGAGAATCCCGTTCAATGCTTTTATTGAGATCTTTTATTTCTCGTTTGAGTGCTTTAACCTGACTGGCTAATTCCTCATTAACTGAGTTTAATTGCTCTTTAAGCTTAGCTATTTCATTTTGATTTTTTGAATATTCATCAGTGGATTGTTGTCTTTCATCGGCTAATAATTGCTTATCAGCTTCAAGTATAGCTTTAAGCTCTTTTGTATTACTCTGACTTTGTTTTAGCTCAGATTCCAATTGTTTATAGGCTTTCTCATTGGATTGTATTTGCTCTTCTGCTTGAGTAGTAGCCTGTCTAGCTTCATCTAAATCATTAGAATAGGCTTGTTGTTGTTCATTAGTTGAAAGAGAATCCCTCTCAATGCTTTTATTAAGATCTTTTATTTCTTGTTTAAGTTTTTTAACGTGTTTACTAGATTCTTCGTTAGCTAAATTTAACTCACCCTTAAGTTTGTCAATTTTATTTTGATTTTTTAAATCCACATCAGTAGATTGCTGATTTTTATCTGATAATAATTTTTTATCTGATTCTAATTCTAATTTAATGGATTCTAATTCTGATTTAAGAGTCTCTTTATCACTCTGACTTAGTTTGAGATCAGATTCAAACTTGTTACGGGACTTTTCTAATGCTTGTATTTCTTTTTTAGACTGAGTTGCAGCGAGTTTTACATCATTGAGTTCTTTTAAATCTGCTTCATTATGCTTAGTTTCTGTGGACTTCGACTGAGCTTTAGTTAAATCAGTATTAATATCTACTGTATTTTTATCTAAGGAAATATTAGGAGATTGTGATTGAGTACCTATGTCCTCTTTAAGTGATGTTTCAAATTGATTATCAATAGATATTTCAATTTGTTCATCAAGTGAACTTTCTATTATATTTAGACCATCTTCTAATATGGAACAATCATAGCCATGCTTTACAAATAAAAATGCGGCAGCACTGCTACGATATTCATGGTTAGAATACAAAATATAGTGTTTATCAGTACTTAAATTATCAAACTGTGTTCGAATTAGACTAACTGGAATATTTATAAGAGCATTATTAAGCTTATCTTGTGTAAACTCTTTTTCTTCTCTAACATCGATGAGTTCATATTCATCATTAAGTAGTAACAGATCTACATTTTTTAAATTAATTTTATTAATTAAAGGTGCAACCAGTAAATTTATAAAATCCTTTTTATCAAGCCATGAAATAATACCTTTTGTTTCCATTGTAACGCTGGCACCACGAATTCCTCCAGTGATAAGTGCTTCTTCACCAAAACTATCGCCGTGATGCAGGTGTGCAAGAGTGACTATTTTATCATTGCTGGCATTTGTTTTTGTAACAGCACAAATACCTTCCTGAATAATATAAAACTTATTATCAGTCACTGAATTTTCTTGAATGATGACAGAACCTTTATCTAATTCTTCTTCATTTAAGTTCATCATTAAAGATTGAATATTTGCTGGAGGCAAATGAAAAAAGGCATTTGATTGAAGAAAAAGTGTCATCCAGTCATCACCATCTTCATTAAGATCTGAAACCTCAATACTTGATGAACTATTCCAATTAAGTAAGAGATCTAATAGACCACGGTCAATAATAAGAATAGTTATTTCAGTTTTAGCTATAGCTGTAGCAAGTCTGGGAATTAGGTTGGAAATGGCTTTTTTTGCATCAGCACTATTTGCTTTGATAAGATATTTATTGCCATCGGATTGTTGTAGCTCAACAGTACCTGAGAGCAGAAAAATACTCCAACTATCTTTATCGCCCTGCTTAAAAAGAAAACGCCCAGCAGGAATTTTCTGCACAGCAGATTTTTCAATAATTTCTTTAACTTTATCAACACTCAGTGTATCAAAAGGCTGAAATTTTTTGGCTGTATTAACATCTAGTTTTGGCACTGAAGCCATTCAGTTACTCCAGGTAATTTTAAGCTTATATTTAATATACAAGGTTTAACCTATGTGTTTATAATTTTATTAGCAGATCCTAAGTTTAGCAGAAATTACTAAAGAAATAGATTAATAGCTTCTTTTTTATAAGATTTATTTAGGTTTAACCTAGAAAACGCAGTTAAAATCTATTACAACAGCCAAGAATACTGCACCTTAAGGATTTTCTAAATATGTTAATAAATCTGATAAATATTGGAATTGTTTATTAATATCAGTTTCTATTTTTAATAATTTTAGCTTAGTATTGCCATCAAGTTTATACATTGCTGATTTTGTCTGAATAAGATTAATAATTTTCATTGGATCAATATTAGGTTGATCGCTGAAGATCATTCGTCCGCCACTTTCACTAAAGTCAATACTTAATATATCCAATGGTGTGGCTTTAAGTTTTAATGAGGTCACAGCAAACAGGTTCTTGATTTGGTCGGTTAATAAACCAAAACGATCGATCATTTCTACCTGAATATCTTTAAGTTCAATATCACTTTGGGCATTGGCGATACGCTTATACATCACCAGGCGTGTATGTACATCAGGCAAATAATCATCTGGAATCAGTGCCGGAATATGCATATTAATTTCGGTGCCATGATGTGATGCTGTTTCTAACTCCGGATCTTTGCCATCTTTCAAAGATTTAACTGCACGCTCTAAAAGCTCAGTATAAAGAGTAAAACCAATCTCCTGTATCTGTCCACTTTGACCCTCACCTAATAATTCACCAGAACCCCGAATTTCCAGATCATGTGTGGCTAAAGTAAAGCCGGCACCCAATTCTTCAATAGCCTCAATAGCTTCCAGACGTTTGATAGCATCTGCAGTCATAGATTTTTTGCCCGGAACAGTTAAGTAGGCATAGGCTTTATGATGTGAGCGACCGACACGGCCACGTAATTGATATAATTGAGCTAAACCAAAACGATCAGCACGTTCAATAATGATGGTATTAGCGGAAGGAATATCGATACCTGTTTCAATAATGGTGGTACAGACTAAAATATTAAAACGCTGATGATAAAAGTCAGCCATGATATGTTCTAACTGCTTTTCTCTCATCTGGCCATGTGCCACATCCACTTTGGCTTCCGGTATCAGTTCTTCTAATTCCTGTGCTTTTTTATCAATAGTCTGTACATTATTGTGTAATACAAATACCTGACCACCACGCATGATCTCTCGCTGGCAGGCCTCTTTAATAGTGTCATTATTCCATTGCTGAACAAAAGTTTTAATTGATAAACGTCGGGCTGGCGGGGTAGCAATAATGGAAAAATCGCGAATACCGGACAAAGACATATTCAGAGTTCTGGGAATAGGTGTTGCTGTCAGGGTTAATATATCCACCTTGGAACGCAGTTGCTTAAAACGATCTTTTTGACGCACACCAAAGCGATGTTCTTCATCAATAATCACCAGACCTAATTGCTTGTACTTGAGATCTTTTTGTAAAAGCTTATGCGTACCAATAATAATATCAATGTGGCCTGAAGCTACCTCTTTTAAAATTACTTGCTGTTCTTTTTTTGTTTGAAAGCGAGAAAGACCTGCTATTTTAATTGGCCATTCCGCAAAACGATTTTGAAAGTTTTCTGTATGCTGCTGACTCAGTAGTGTGGTAGGAACTAAGATGGCAACCTGTTTACCACCACTGACTGCCAGAAAAGCAGCACGCATAGCAACTTCTGTTTTGCCAAAACCCACATCACCACAAATCAGACGGTCCATAGGTTTTGGTCCGGTCATATCCTCTACAACGGCTTCAATAGCAGTTTGTTGATCAGGTGTTTCTTCAAAGGGAAAGCCGCTGACAAAAGTCATATAATCCTGCTGACTATAGCGATAGATAAAGCCTTGCTGAGCTTCACGCATAGCATAGATTTCTAATAATTCAGCTGCTACATCATGAATTTTTTCCTTAGCTTTTCGCTTGGCCTTTTCCCATTGCCCGCTGCCCAGCTTATGCAAGGGGGCAGTATCAGGATTAGATCCGGTATAACGACTGATTAAATGTAAATAGGCAACAGGCACATAAAGTTTGTCACCTCCAGCATATTCAAGAGCTAAAAACTCAGTGGTTTCATCACCTAAAGTAATGGTTTGTAAACCCTGATAACGTCCCACACCATTATCTTCATGAACAACGGGGGCACCCACTTGTAATTCTGCCAGAGTATTAATAATGGCATCATTATCACGAGATTTAGCCTTTCTACGACGCCGTTGCATGACCTGCTGGCCATAGAGTTGAGATTCGCTAATAAGAGCTATGTCATTTAACTGCAGACCTTCATCAAGAGGCGTAGTACAGATTCCTAATGCAATATCAGAGTCTAAAAATTGCTGCCATGATTCATTATTTTTTGGATAAATTTTATACGGCTTTAATAATTCTAATAAGTTTTCTTTACGACCTGCAGTTTCAGCACAAAATAATACTCTTTTACACTCTTTTTGGGCACGTTTTAAATAACGCTCCAAGGTATGCATCACATTTTCTTGTTTTGTATCGATTGTCAGAGCAGGTGGTTTATCAGTTGCGAAGTTATAAATTCCAGAGCTTTTGCCTGATGATGCATCAAACTCAAAACTTTGACAGATGATACGAGGATAATTTTTAAATTGAGCAAATAGTTCGTCAGTCTTTAAAAATAATTGTTGTGGCCTTAAAATTGGACGGGAGGTATCATGTCTATATTGTTCATAGCGAAGCTCAGTATCTTTAATAAACTGATCAGTATGACTTTCAAGATCCATAAAATTTATAATAATGGAATTTTTTGGCAGATAATCAAATAAAGTTGTGGTTTGCGGGAAAAATAATGGTAAGTAATATTCAATTCCGGGTGGGGAGATCCCCTGGCCTATATTATTATAAATAACACTTTCTGTGAGATCAGTATTATTTATGGTATTTTCCTGACTGAAGTTTTGTCGATATTGTTCCCGGAAAAATTCAATAGCCTCCTTGTCCATGGGAAATTCACGGGCAGGCATCATATTAATGGAATCACAACTTCCAATGGAACGTTGGGTTTCAAGATCAAAATTCTTGATAGTTTCTATTTCATCATCAAATAAATCAATACGATAGGGGAGACTACTACCCATAGGAAAAAGATCAATAATACTGCCACGAACTGCAAACTCACCATGTTCATAAACATTATCAACACAGCGATAACCACTTTTTTCCAGCTCACGGCGAAATTCTGCAATATCAAGCTGCATACCGGTATTGAGCAGTAAGGTATTGTTATTGATATAGTCAAGCGGCATTAAACGATGCATCAGGGTATTTAAAGGAACAATTAAGATGCCTGTCTTTAAGCGTGGTAGATGATAAAGAGTCGCCAGACGTTCAGAAATTATATCCTGATGAGGTGAAAACTGGTCATAAGCAAGGGTTTCCCAGTCAGGAAGAGTAAGAATTTCCAGTTCAGATTCTGCCAGGAAAAAAGATAATTCATATTTGAGCTTTTGAGCTGCCGGCATATCTGAAGTAATTAGCGTTATAAATTGTCTGGACTGTTGTGCCAGATTACTAATAGTAAGACTAAGAGCACTGCCATAGAGTTTACCCCAGTGACTTTTCATGCCGGCTTTATTAACAAATTCGGGTGTAATAGGGGAGTATAGTTTAGACATGGCTTCAGTATTATTTTAAAAACGTCAATTATAAATAATATAGGCTTAAAAAAGTAGCTTTGCTCGAATCATTTGTAAGAAAACTCCAAATTACATCTATCCTTAGGTATAATTACTCATTGATTAAACCTTAGGTTAACAAAATGAATTTTATTGAAACACGTGGTAACGATGGTGAGCATCCTCTTAATGTAAGTTTTTCGGCAGCTATATTATCTCCAATTGCATCTTTTGGTGGGATTTATGTTCCAGAATCATTACCGGATTTAGGTTTAGATTTTCTTAAACAACAACTTAATTCTGATTATAAAACTTTAGCGAAAAGTGTTTTAGGGGCTTTTGAAATTGATATAGACGAAGCTGTTATTGATGAAGCTCTGAGTCTTTATGATAAATTTGATGATCCATCCAATCCGGTGCCTTTAGTTAAAGTTAAAGATGATCTGTATGTGAGTGAATTGTATCATGGCGTGACACGTGCATTTAAAGATATGGCATTACAACCTTTTGGGGTGGTTTTATCTGCTCTGGCCAAAAAACGCAATGAAAATTATTTAATTATGGCGGCAACCAGTGGTGATACGGGACCAGCGGCTTTAGAAACATTTAAAAATCGTGATCATGTTCAGGTGGCTTGTTTATATCCTGATGGTGGTACTTCCGATGTGCAGCGCTTACAAATGGTGACTGAGGATGCAAAAAATCTAAAAGTTATTGGTATTCATGGTGATTTTGATGATGCTCAGAGTGCCTTAAAACGTTTATTAGCCTCTACAACTTTTAAAGCCAAGCTAAAAGAAAAAAATATACATCTTTCAGCTGCGAATTCAGTGAATTTTGGGCGCATTATTTTCCAAATAATTTACCATATCCATAGTTATCTTGAATTGGTAAGACAGCATGCGATCGATTTAGGTGACAAGGTTTACCTTAATGTGCCCAGTGGTAATTTTGGTAATGCCCTGGGTGGTTATTATGCGATAAAAATGGGACTTCCAGTGGAAAAAATCATTATTGCTTCCAATAATAATAATGTTTTAACCCAGTTGATTCAAAGTGGTAAATATGATATTCGTGATAAATCAGTAATCCCCACCAGCTCTCCAGCGATGGATATTTTAAAATCCTCAAACGTTGAGCGTATTTTATATGACCTGTTTGGTGCTGAACGCACTAAAGATTTGATGTTGCAATTGGATAATGACCATTATTATGAGCTGAGCAGTGATGAACTTGCACAATTGCAACAGGTATTTATAGCTGATTATTGTAATGATGATGAGGCTAAGCAATATATTAAAGATTCTTTTGCCAAGGGGTACTTAATGGATCCGCATACTGCAACCTGTTTTAAAGCTTATGATACTTGTCGTGACAAGCCTTTAAAAACCATTGCTTATTCAACGGCTGAGTGGACAAAATTTTCACCTACCATTGCTAATGCATTGACCGGTGAAAATGACACGAGTGACATTGATGCTCTTGAATCTATTGCCAGGGAAGCCAATATTCAAATCCCCGATATGATAAAAGGACTATTTGATAAAGAGATTGCGCATAAAACAATTATTGATAAACAGGATATCGAGAAAGAAATTCTGGCTTTTTTATAATTTATTAGTAAAAGATATTGTAATTATCCACGTATCGATTAACAAACAACAGTCGAGAGCCTTATACTCACTTATTTTTAGAACTTAGAAAACTCACTGCGCTCAGACAGTTCTAAGTACTAAAAACAAGCAACCATAAGACTTTTGTTAATTTAGAGTGAGTAGTTACAAGATATTTAAATAATATCCAAAACATTTTCCGGTGGTCGGCCCAGGGCAAATTTATTGTCACTGTTTACCACAATAGGGCGTTCTATTACTTTTGGAAAGTGCACCATCATTTCTATTAAGTGCTCGTCAGATAATTTTTCATCAGAAAAATTATTTTCCTTATAATCAGCTTCATTTTTACGCATTAGTTGTCTTGGTGTCATATTAAGGGCAGTAAGAATTTCTGTCAGTTCTTCTTTTGTTGGTGGTGTTTTTAAGTATTCAATAATTTCTGGCTCAACATTATTATCGGTTAATAATTGTAGTGTTTGACGTGATTTTGAACAACGAGGGTTGTGGTAAATTTTTGTTGTCATTTATTTTTTCTCTATATTTTTGTGTAAATTTAAATAACCTAGTATTTTTGTAAAGTATATCAAAAAATAAATTTAAAGTCATGATTGGCTATTGAAAAACACTACAAATTAAGAAAGTAATGCGACTGATTTGACTTGGGCAAAAACGGCTTTTCCTACAGAAAGTTGTAGTAGGGATGCGGACTTTTTAGTTAAGCGGCATAGTAGTGGAGTACCACTTAAAGAGAGACGAATCATGAATTGAGATTCATTCTCCGGGATGATTTCTTCAATAATCGCAGGGAAAATATTTAATATGCTGGTGTGAGTCTGGTGTTCTAAGGTGATACTGACATCTCTGGCAATCACTCTTAAACGTACAGAATGATTTATCTCTAAAGCTTTATGGGAAACTGTAAAGCGCCCCCCCGGGAAGTCAAGATAAGTTAAATTAAATTCCAGATCATGTTCAGTTACTATAGCTTCAATAATTGCTGATGCCTTGTCACTATGGGCAATGGGTAAATCAAGTCTTGAAAACAGATCAGTGACATTACCTGCAGCCGTTATTTTTCCTTCTTCCATAATTAGCAGATGATCTGCAAGCCTGGCGATTTCTCCCGGTGAATGGCTGACATAAATAATTGGTATCTTTAACTCATCATGCAGTGATTCAAGATAGGGCATGATTTCCTGTTTACGCTTAATATCTAATGCTGAAAGAGGTTCATCCATTAGCAATAATTTTGGACTGCTTGCCAAGGCTCGGGCAATAGCGACACGCTGCTGTTCACCACCTGAAAGCTGATGAGGCTGGCGCTTGAGTAAGTGTTGAATACCGAGTAATTCGATGGCCTCATCAAGTGAAATCTTTGTTTCATCTGTAGATATTCTTTTAAGACCATATTCAATATTTTTTTGTATATTTAAATGAGCAAATAAGCTGGGTTCCTGAAAAACATAACCGATAGGTCTTTTATGCGGCTCTAAAAAGAAATTATCATCCTGCCAGAGCATATCAGCAATTTTTATTGTTCCTGTTTTTTCAGCTTCTAAGCCGGCAATCGCTCGTAATAGTGTTGTTTTACCACAGCCAGAATGTCCAAAGATCCCCGTGATGCCCTGTGATGGTATGGTTATATCAATATCCAGAGAAAAATCTGGCCGTTTAATCTTGTATTTTAATTTTATGCTCATTTTTGCTTAAGAGTTTTTATAAAGTGAGAAACGACGATTATAGGCATAAACACCGATCAATAAAATAAAGGAGACTAATAATAAACCTCCGGAAAGCCAATGTGCCTGAGAATATTCTAAAACCTCTACGTGATCGTAAATCGCAATAGAAAGAACCTGTGTTTCACCTGGAATATTGCCGCCAATCATTAATACCACTCCAAATTCACCCACAGTATGAGCAAAGCCTAATACAATAGCGGTTAAAAATCCTGGGCGTGCCAGAGGAACGGCTATACTAAAGAAGCGATCAATGGGAGATGCTCTGAGGGTAGCAGCGACTTCAAAGGGGCGTTGGCCAATATTGCTAAATGCAGTTTGTAAGGGTTGAATAACAAAGGGCATAGAATAGATCATTGAGCCAATAACCAGTCCACTAAATGTAAAGGCTAGTGATTGACCACCTAAGGACTGCATAATACCACCAATAGGACCATTGGGACCTAAGGCAACTAATAAATAAAAACCAAGAACTGTTGGGGGTAAAATCAAGGGTAGGGCAACAAGTGCTTCTAGAATGAATTTAAAACGCCATTGGGTTCTTGCCAGCCACCATGCGATAGGAGTGCCCACTAAAATTAGTAATATAGTGGTGACACTGGCTAATTTCAGTGTAATTATCAGAGCACTTAAATCTGTCTCACTTAACATAGAATAAAACCATTATTTGTAACTACTCACGATAAATTAACAAAAGTCTTATGGTTGCTTGTTTTTAGTACTTAGAACTGTCTGAGCATAGCGAGTTTTCTAAGTTCTAAAAATAAGTGAACATAAGGCTCCACCGTTATTTGTTAGTCAATTTGCTGAGTAGTGACGTTAATTAATTGTTATATCAGGTATAGCATAACCAAAACTTTTTATAATATCTAATGACTGCTGACTTTTAATAAAATCTAGAAATTGATGTACAACTTTTTTGTCTTTGAGTAATACGGCTTGTTGCTTAATAGGTTGATAGAGTGATTGAGGCACAATCCAAAAAGAACCTGGAATACTTTGCTGTGGTTTTTTAACTTGAGAAAGTGCAACAAATCCTAACTCAGCATTACCGCTTTTAACAAATTGATAGGTTTGACCAATATTCTCACCTCTGACTATTTTACTGCTTAGTGAATTGAATAGTCCAAAATGCTTTAAAACTTCATGAGCTGCTTTGCCATAGGGGGCTAGTTTAGGGTTTGCAATGGCCAGGTAATGAAAATTATCTGTCCTTAATATTTCTTCCTTATCATTTATATAATTTTGCTTAGGACTCCATAGGATTATTTTTCCAATAGCATAAGTAAAACGACTTCCTTTTATTGCAATCCCTTCATTATCTAATAATTCAGCACGTTTACTATCTGCTGAGAGAAAAGCATCAAATGGTGCACCATTTTTTATTTGTGCGTAGAGCTTGCCAGTTGAACCGGAAATAAGAACAACATTATGGCTGCTTTGTTGCTCATATAGTTTAATAATGGCTTTAAGTGTCAGGCTAAAATTACTGGCTGTGGCAATACGAATTTCATCGGCCAATAAATTTGAACTGCATAAAAGTAAGCTGTAGAAAAATGCTATGATTGTATTTTTCAATATTATCATTATAAATTTAAAGGATTATCAGGATCAATTCCATCCATGAAAGGGAGGTGGCGATTATTATGAGTAATTTGATAGATTAAGCCCATCCAGTTACCAACTACTTCTACTGCAGTATCATGCCAGGTATTATCGAGATTAGACTGAATCAGAGATTCAGGAAACTCCGGAAAACTAGTACTATTATTTTTTAAACATTGCTCACATCTGAAGCGGTATTCATTTAATATGGCTTTATCAAAGGTGCCTAAATAGTTTACCGGAAATGGCGGAGGCAAGTTTATTTGTTTATTCTGGAATAATAACATTTCTCGTTTATATTCTTTTAATAATGAAATGGTGTCATATTCAGGATGCCCTTGAAAGAAAATATTGCGAAAGCCATCAGGACTAGTGGCTAGATGTACCATGTCAGAATCAGAGGTCACTAATACCTTGAGCTTACTATCTTCAAATTGCTGACGTAACACCGTATTCCAGCGTGAATGCGGGACATCAAAACGGGTATTGGTATCATTAATAAGAGGATGGCTATTATCAACGACATGATGGGGAAATACGCCCCAGGTTTTATTTGTTTGTGGTATACGTTTTTGTTGATAACGAAACTCCATGACAGCATGAGTTGCCAGGCAGGAACATAAGGTTGAAGTAACATTCTCCCAGGCCCAGTCAAAAACTTCAATTAAAGGCTGCCAGAAAGCCTGGTTGGATAAATCAGGTCCTGAAACATTAGCACCTGTAACAATTAAGGCATCCAGTCCCATGTCTTTAATATTTTCAAAGCTTTCATAATATTGCTTAATATATTCTTTGGCTTTTTCTGAACGAGGAATTTCATCCAGGGTAAATGGATGGACATAGAACTGAGCAATGGGGTTGCTTTCACCAATCAGTCGAAAAAATTGTCTTTCTGTTGCAGCCAAAGCAGCATCGGGCATCATATTCAGTAAACCGATATGTAGTTCACGAATGTCCTGATGTTGGGCAGTAAGAGGCGTGAGTACTTTAATACCTTCTTTTTCTAGACGATCAAAAGAGGGTAAATGGTTATGGGCAACTAGCGGCATGGGTATATTACTCTGTTTTTAATTATTTTATGATCTGGCAATAGCGGTTTCTAATAATTGTAGAAAATCATGCTGATTTTTAACTTGTGAGACTTCCTGTGATGTTACTGTATAACCATGTGGTTTGGCTATGGCTTCATAGCGTGGAATTCGTGAGTGGAACAATCTTGGGAAAACCCAACGAGTAAACTCATCGGGCAGCATTTGTGCAGCATATTGCAAATCATTTTCTTTTAAATAGAGTTCTAATTGTTCCTGTAAGAACTCAGCTCGATAATAGAGTGGCTTTGGTGCACTTTGTGCCCGCTCAATGAGTTTATTTTCTTCCTCTTTATCAGTCACCTGTATATAAAGAATTAGTGTATGTTGTGCAAGAGTATCGATGACTTTTGGATCGTCCAATTCACAAAGACTACCACCAACATCATTAACAAAATGCTGGTAGCCATATATATCCTGTGCCTTATTGATAAACCTTGGTACATCATGCATCGCAGCAATTTCACCTTCACGATAGAGTGCCTGGCGTTGAATAAAGTCTTCTAACTCAACTCCGCCTAATTCAGGATTTCCCAGTTTTCCGACATAACTGAGAACAGGGCCTAAATCATGGACTTTGATATTATTTTTTATAGAGATCCAGTCATTACGCAGTAATTCTTTTAGAAAAGGTACTTGCATAGCCTGTTGCTTGATCATATCCATAATTGGTTCATCAAGATAACGGGTACCAATACGATAATCACCGGAATAATGAAACCACTCTGAATCTCTTAATAGGGTGGAAAGATAGGTTTTTCCAACGCCAGACATCCCCAAAAGAGTTACTTTCTTGCTTTCCCAACGACGGAATTCGTCAATTGTAAATTTCATTTAAATTTTCCCAATGCAGAGCCCTCAGCCAACAATAATTTGGCCACCATCATTTGTAGTAACATAAAATTTCTATAAATGATGGTGGATAAATTTTTGTTACTTAG
>JADFVK010000231.1 GCA_015222495.1 Pseudomonadota bacterium | reverse complement strand
GGCGACCTTATGCTTGATCGTATCTTCGGGCTCAATGCTAATAATGCTAATGAGTATCCATTTGGCGTACATCTGACTAACACTAATCTAGCATCCCATGAAGCACAGCAATCACAAGATCATTATGATTATCAAGCCACTCATCCTGATGACATCCGTATTATTCAAAAATTGATAAAACAAGCAAATCATGAAAAGAAAACTATTTCTCGCTTTTAGTCTTTTCATGCTCGGTATGTTTGCAGGCATACTTTTTCAGAGGCAGATTAGTATCTGGAAAGTAAAAACAATATTGTATGATCTTGCTCCTCTATCCTGGAAAAGAGAGCATACGCCTATTGATTCATTGCCTAAAGAGCGACTCATGGTCGCCCTAGTATTTGGTCAATCAAATTCAGCCAACTTTGGTGAAGGTTCTATACGGTCCAAAAAAGGCGTTTATAATTTTTATCAAAATGAAATTTATCTTGCGGAAGACCCCATGCTAGGAGCTGATGGTAAAGGAGCTAGTACATGGCCTCGTTTAGGCGATTTATTGATAAATTCAAAGCTATACGATAATGTGGTTTTCGCATCAATAGGCATAAGCGCAAGTAGCATATCTCGTTGGCAGCCAAATGGTGACCTTCATGCCAGCCTGTTATCCACATTACAATTACTCAAACAGAATAATCTCACGGTTACTCATTTGCTATGGCATCAAGGAGAGTCAGATGCTGTTATCCATACTTCTAAGCATGACTATCAACAATCCTTTAAAGAAATGCTAAAATCTATTCGTAAACAAAAGATTATGGCACCAATATATATATCAATTGCTAGTCGATACAACGAGCACCCTAAAAATAATACGATTCGCAAAGCTCAATTTGAATTAGTCCAACAGAACCATTCTATCCTGCTAGGTCCTGATAGCGACCAACTAGGGGATAACTTCAGACGGGATGGGACTCATTTCAACAGTGCTGGACTGGATCGTTTAGCACAGTTGTGGTTTAACCAATTAGCAATTACCCCATAAATACTATAGCTGAGGCGACTGCCAACCAACACGACGACGCAGAGCGTCTCTTTCTTCCCTAGTGTCTTCAACCAATGTCTTTAGTACTTTAATATCATCTAAATGTGAACCCCTATAGATATTACCCGCTTCACGAATACCTGCTAGGTGCTCAACAATATTGAAAAAACTTAATTGTTGCCCCAACGAACAACCATCAGATAAGTTATCCCCTAAAACACAATCCAATATCTTATCGCCAAACTCTCGTCGATAATGACTACCCTCCCAGTACCACTTCATTCGAAAACCAGGGTTTTCCTTACTTGGTACTGGCTCAGTTGTTAATGAGTTATAAACTGAAAAGTCCCAAATTTCGACAGTTTCAGCTGTTGGCATACGTTGGTTTTCATTTTCAACAATAGTGGTTAACCGCAATTTCCAATATTCAAAAAGTTCCCATAATCCCAAATGATATAAGACTTCAAGCTTGTAGGCATGCATAGGGGAAATAATGACTTTGAGTTCGATTTCCTGCTCAAGGCAAAAGCGCACCAATTCTGAAAAAACATCCAATGTTGGAGAAGGCTTGTCATTCGACTCACTTAATGAGAATGTCGCCAACCCAGCAGGAAATAACAGATCATGATGAATATCAGCAAGAAATACTGCATTGTGACCTCCCTTTGCTCGCACCTGCTCCCAAGTCTGATCTGATCGCCTCATGCCATCAGCTTGATAGAGCATGGCTTTTCCTAAGCCTTGGGACTGTACTGTATCTATTGATGCGAATATAGCATCCAGGGTAAAAAGTGAATTGATAATGTCCATAAGCCAACCTGTATCAATACCCTGCTGTCCTTTTTTACTTAAACGGCTGGTAAAATAATCTGTATTGACTCTAAATTGCTCACCAAACATGAAAAAATCAGCTCCGAGCACTACTTGCTTAAGCTTACCATGAGCATGAGCATGCCTTAAATACTGTAATGACTCTTCAATACGTCCATTGGACAAAGCTAAGTTATAAACAGGTTGAGCAGATGAATCCCAGGCCGGATGCTGAGGATCCAGACCATATTCAGCTCGTGATGTACCAAGAATAATTGCTCCTGGCTGATAAAATCTTACTTTATGAGCCTTAATTAAGCGTAAGTGTTTACTAAGCTCGGTTTTCTCAGCATTAAAACCTTTAATTTTTACGCTGGGAAATAAATCAAAAGGGTCAACCACAAAATTGAACGTGCCTACAAGTGCAATTAAAACAGTAAGAACAGCAGAAAAGACTTTCAAATAAAATGATGGCATATATTTCGTGATCAAAATTGGAAATAAAGAAACTCGCTCATTTGGTTGAGGCTAAGAAATGTCAATGCAGCTACTACGCTCATAATTACTGCCCAAAAGATTGAGAGATGCCACTTGATATGTCGCACCCAAGGCAACAGAGGTTTCTGATCTGAAGCGACATGATCTTGCAAAACCGGATCATAACGACTCATTAATTGTTGTGTATTAGGCCAAAACCAGACTACTCCCAACCAGAAGGCAAACCAGCCAAAAGACTTGTAATGCTCCCAACTCAAAAAACCACCCTCAAACCGAATACCGATATAAGCCAGTAGAGTTTCCAGTGGTCCAAGAATTCCATGAAATGTACTAGGGAAATTTCCCATAGCAGAAAGCATATTGAGAGCTCCCTCAAAAGTTTCAGCCCGAAAAAAAACCCAGGAAATCATAACAACTAGTAAGGTAAGCAATCGTGAAAAAGCTGTTGACCACCAATACTTTAGAGACCAAGGACACAAGCCACGCCATAAGTGATTAATAATAAGATAGACTCCGTGTAGCCCCCCCCAAACAACATAAGTCCATCCGGCACCATGCCACAATCCACCAAGAAGCATGGTCAGCAAAAGATTAAGGTGTCGTCGTACCAGTCCCTGTCGATTACCTCCTAAAGGAAAGTATAAATAGTCCCGTAAAAATCGCGAAAGAGTAATATGCCATCGGCGCCAAAAATCTATTATATTAGTCGCCTGATACGGCGAATTAAAATTCATAGGCAAAATGATACCAAACATTCTTGCCAAACCTATTGCCATATCAGAGTATCCAGAAAAATCAAAATAAAGCTGTAGGGTATAGGCAAAAGTGCCTGTCCAAGCCAGAAGAAAAGTAAGTTGCTCTCCGGCGTCAGCAGCCATAAAAACAGGCGTTGCATATTCTGCGATATTATCAGCAATAACGACCTTCTTAAATAATCCTACAAAAAAAATAGTCATACCAACAGCAAGGTTAACAGTCTCTAGACGATAAACTTTTTCTTGAGCAAATTGAGGCAACATTTCACGATGATGCACAATTGGCCCGGCAATCAGTTGAGGAAAAAAAGTAACAAATAAGCAGTAATGAAGAAAATTGTATTCTCTTGTTAATCCTCTGTATGCATCCACTAAATAAGCAACTTGCTGGAACGTATAAAATGATATGGCTAAAGGTAGTATGATCGTATCTAAATGCCAGTTACTATTTGATAAATCATTGACACTATTAACAAAAAAATTAGCGTATTTAAAGTATCCAATCAGTCCAAGGTTGACTGCTATCCCTGCAACTAAAATAAACTTAGCTTTATACATCCCATTCTTATCCTGCATTTGGCTCAGATTAACACCAACTGCATAGTTAAAAAGAATGGAAAATAAGAATAAGACCAAATAAGCGGGATTCCACCAACTATAAAAGAAAAGTGATGTAGCAACTAGCCAACTTAAGGCAACTCGGTGATGGCCACGACCTCCAATCCAATAGAAGCCGATGAGTGTTATTGGTAGAAAAATAAAAATGAATATATGTGAATTAAATAACATTTCTTATACTAAATTAGGAAACTAAAATCTTACATCATGGGTTTTGTTAAGCTATAAAAAAGGTGTTGATAACATTCAATAAAGAACTGATTTTTTAGCGCAATTAATTCTCTCTGCCTTCATTCCCTCTAACACGTATATGCCAAATAATTATGAACCATTTTGACATCAACTGCTAGAGAATCACCTCAATATACTTTCACCCAATCAATTCTCTAATTCTAGTCTAGTATCAATTATGGACATCTGACTAAACATCTATAAGTAAGTATAATATTTGACTTAAAGAATGAAATTACATACTATTGGAAATTTTATGGAGTAATAATTTCCTCATATTAGAGACTCTACTGGTATTGTGCATTATTGTTACTACAATTAAAGCATATTGCAGTATGTCCATTATTGTTTGTTAACTTTTGTGATTATCTTTTCATTAGGTAATTCAGACGTGCAGAAATCATCACCAATCAAACTGACTAACTCAGCAAAACTGTTAGCAAGGTTACACTAAAATATTTAATTAAGAAACATTACCACCATGTCGAAAACGATACCAAGTAATAAAGATTTACGTATTTTTGAACTCATCTGGGCAATGATCTTTTTGGGAATAGCTATTTATCCCAACTATCAATCTTTTAATCTAGATAATTTTTCGCTTGAAACTTTTATACAGACGTCCAGAATCTGGGCTTTATATATATCTGGATTCTTTGTGCTAACAGCACTCATCTACCCACGTTTGTTAACATATTTTTATATAGTCTGGGTTAAATTTGGAGAGTTTATCGGCGGAATCATCTCCAAGATAATCCTGTTCATACTATTTTATTTACTTTTTGCTCCGATAGGCATCTTTTTTCGTATTATAAGAAAAGATCTTTTACATCAGAAACTAGATGCAAAAGCAACAAGTTATTGGGTTCGCAGAAAAATGCAACCTGGCACAATGAAAAATCAATATTAGAGAATTAATATGTCATTTCTAAAAGAACTCTGGGGCTTCATGAAAGCCAGAAAGAAATTCTGGTTGTTACCCATTATTATTATTATGTTACTGCTTGGTGCACTTATTGTATTAGCTCAAGGTTCTGCAGTAGCCCCATTTATTTACACTTTATTCTAAAAGGTAGCTTAAATTATATGTATGTTTTAGGGATTTCTGC